>NZ_JBIUVW010000009.1:44154-155959 GCF_044743155.1 Pseudomonas sp. NPDC087697
TTGGCCGCGGTAGAGTTCTTCACGTTTTTCCATGATGGGCTCCGCTTGCTAAGTAGAGGGGCTAGGCGATATGTCGCCAGTCGAGCCCTGAATCTTGATCGGCCAATTGCAGCCAGTCCGGGTCGCACCCGAGGGTGTCGACAAAACATTGCCGGGCCAGCTGCGGCAGGTTGTTCTTGCTGCTCAGATGGGCCAGTACCAGGTGTTGCAGGTCCTGCCAGCCCAACTCGGCCACCAGGCTTGCGGCCTGATGGTTGTTCAAATGTCCCAGTTCACCGCCTACCCGCTGCTTGAGAAAGTACGGGTAGTGACCGCGTGCCAGCAGGTCACGGCAGTGGTTGGATTCGATCATCAACGCATCGAGATCCCGATAGCCATCCAGCACCGTGGCGCAGTACGAACCGAGATCGGTCAGCAGGCCGAAACGCCGCGAACCGTCACTGAAGACGTACTGCGTCGGTTCCTGTGCATCGTGGGCCACGGCAATGACGCCGATACTCAGCCCGCCGATCTGCAGCTGATCACCACCGGCCACAAAGCCTGCCGGCTCAATCGGTTTGCGCATCCCGCGCAGGGTGCCACGACTCAGGTAGACAGGAAGATTGTAGCGCCGAGACAGCAAACCCACGCCATGCACGTGGTCGGCATGTTCGTGGGTCACCAGTATCGCGCTCAGCTGCGTCGGGTTTACACCCAGACGCAGCAAGCGTTTTTCGGTTTCGCGCAAGGAGAAACCACAATCGACCAGGACGTACGTGTCATCACTGGCTATCAGCGTGCCATTCCCTTGGCTACCACTGCCGAGAACGGCAAAACGCATTTGATCAGCCCAGGTTGTCCTGAATCACGCCCAACACTTTGCGCGCCACTTCAGCCGGCGCAACGGTGTTGATGTTCTTCTCGACGGTGACTTGTACGTTCTCGCCAACCTTGCTCAGGCGAACCTGATAACGCTCGGCACGGGCTTCAACTTCTTCCTTGGCCGGCTTGCTGCCAAACAGACCGCTGAAGAAACCTGGCTTCTCGTCCTTCTTCTCGGCTTTTTCGGCGAGGTTGATGTAGTACAGGCCCAGGCTGCGGTTGATGTCTTCAACACGCCATTCGCCCTTCTCCAACGCACGCCCAACGCTCGACCAGGCACGGTCAAGGTCGGTACCGACGTTGAGCACCGGGTTACCGCTGCCGTCTTCAGTCAGGCTGACACGGTTTGGCGTATCGAAATCACGCGAAGCGAGCATGGAGACCGAACCGCCCTTCTCCGACGTACGGCTCATGCTGGCGAGCATGTCGTCGATCAGCGCAGCGTCCAGGCCGGTGTTGACCGAACGGTTGGTGAACGCGACATCAGAAGTGCTGCCGGCAGCGCGCTCGGCGCTGACCACGTAAATTTCACTGGTGTTGCGCTGCACGCCTGGCTCGACGCGCACCCGCACGCGGGTTTCGCTATCGGACGCAATGCCGGCACTGGTCATGCGTTTGGCCATCGCCGCGGAAAGCTGGTCAGGACGCTGCCAGCCCGTGGTGAACTCACCGGTTTGCGGGCGCTGTTCATCCAGACGGAAACCGTTGTCCTGGAAGAACTGCACAGCCACTGGCCAGACTTCAGCCGGTGGATGCTGGGCCATGACCCAACGCGAGTCGCCGCTTTTTTGCAGGCTGTAACTGCTGGCATCGGCAATCGCCGACAACGGCTGCGGACGAGGAACGATGTATTCACCCTTGAACGTGTCATCGGCCACGTTGCGCGGAATCGGCAACAACGGGTCCAGACGCTTGGAGGTATGAACATCCGGCGGCAGTTGCATCGGTGCAGTCTGTTGCGCTTCCAGGTAATCGCTACCACGGTCACGGAAGTAACCTTCCGGGCCCCAGATCCATCCGCAGCCACTGGTGCTGGAGATAATCAAGGCAAGTGCGGAAAGTCCGGCCATTCGCTTCATGCGTTGTACTTCCTCAATTAAACCAATACGCCGGACTGGCGCATGGCCTGTCGCAGCGGTTCGTGACAGGCTTCGCTGAGCCAGGTGAGCGGCAGACGGATACCGTCCGGCATCAAGCCCATTTCATGCAGCGCCCATTTCACGGGGATAGGGTTGGATTCTATAAACAGGGTTTTATTGAGCGGCATCAGCTTTTCGTGGATCGCCCGGGCTTTCACGGCGTCGCCGTTCAGGGCGGCGATGCACAGGTCGGCCATGGCACGCGGCGCAACGTTGGCGGTGACCGAAATGTTGCCTTTGCCGCCGAGCAGGATCAGCTCGACTGCGGTGGCGTCGTCACCGGAAATCACCAGGAAGTCCTTGCTCACGCCGTCGAGGATGGCCTTGGCGCGCGAAAGATCGCCCGTGGCTTCCTTGATACCGATGATGTTCTTCACGGTCGACAGGCGGATGACCGTCTCGGCCAGCATGTCGCACGCGGTACGACCCGGCACGTTGTAGAGGATCTGCGGGATGTCGACAGCTTCGGCGATGGCCTTGAAGTGCAGGTACAGGCCTTCTTGCGTCGGCTTGTTGTAGTACGGCGTTACCAGCAGGCACGCATCGGCGCCGGCAGTCTTCGCGTTTGTGGTCAGCTCGATCGCTTCGCGCGTCGAATTGGCGCCAGTGCCGGCGATTACCGGGATGAGACCATTGACCTGCTTGACCACGCGACGAATCACTTCGATGTGTTCGTTCACGTCGAGGGTCGCCGACTCACCTGTGGTGCCGACCGCCACAATAGCGTGGGTGCCGTTTTGCAGGTGAAAGTCCACCAGTTTGCTCAGGCTGTCCCAGTCAAGACGACCCTGTGCATCCATGGGTGTGACCAGTGCCACCATACTGCCCGCAATCATGCAACCGCTCCTGCCGGAAAAAGAGAGCGGTAATGGTACTGGCGCCAAGATGCTTGTACAAGCGAAGTACTGCGCTCGCGCCATTCCCCTAGGCGCCGGTTTTCGCTACCCTTCAGACTTTGATCGATACCGACAGGCTCGTACGCCGGGTTCCAGCCTCCATTTTCGGCCTCACAAGCCCCGATCCTGCGTTGCCGCCTACCCGATCTCGCCCCACTGGAGCTCGTCGCAACCATCTGGCCCGGGCTTTTTGATTTCGCATCCGGACGCCCACCCCGACGAATCGGCCATAGACGTACCGACCGCTCATCGCTTTAGGAATGCTGCATGTCCACCCCCACAGTTCGCGAACAATTCCTTGTTATCAGTGCCCTCGGCGCCAACCCCATGGAGCTGACTAACGTCCTGTGCCGCGCCAGCCATGAAAATCGCTGCGCCGTGGTCACCTCCCGCCTGACTCGCCATGGCGAATGCAGTGCGCTGGTTCTGCAGATATCCGGTACCTGGGACGCCCTGGCGCGCCTGGAGGCCGGCTTGCCGACCCTGGCCAAAAAGCACGCCTTTACGGTCAACGTAGTACGCAGTGCCGCGCTGGAAAACCGTCCGCAAGCCTTGCCGTATGTGGCCTACGTCAGCTCGGCTTACCGCTCGGACATCGTCAATGAGCTGTGCCAGTTCTTCATCGACCACAACGTCGAGCTGGAAAACCTGACCTGCGACACCTATCAGGCTCCACAGACCGGCGGCACCATGCTCAACGCAACCTTTACCGTGACCTTGCCGGCCGGTGTGCAAATCAGCTGGTTGCGCGATCAGTTCCTGGATTTCGCCGACGCGCTGAACCTGGACGCGCTGATCGAACCGTGGCGCCCACAGAACCCAATGTAAGGAAGCTCCCATGGCCGTTGCTATCGACCAACCTGTCGCCGACTTCGAAGCGCCTGCCACCAGCGGGCAGACTGTCAGCCTCGCGGCCCTCAAGGGCAAGCAAGTGGTGATCTACTTCTATCCCAAGGACAGCACGCCGGGTTGCACCACCGAAGGCCAGGGCTTTCGCGACCAGTATGCGCAGTTCACGGCGGCCAACACTGAAGTGTTCGGCGTGTCACGCGACAGCCTGAAGTCCCACGAGAACTTCAAGTGCAAGCAAGAGTTCCCGTTCGAGCTGATCAGCGACAAGGACGAAGCCATCTGCCAGCTGTTCGACGTGATCAAGCTGAAAAAACTCTATGGCAAGGAATACATGGGCGTCGATCGCAGCACCTTCCTGATCGACAAGAACGGCGTGCTGCGTCAGGAATGGCGTGGCGTGAAAGTGCCGGGCCACGTTGATGCGGTTTTGGCTGCGGCTCAGACACTCAACAAGGCCTGATTATTTCGGCGTCTGTTCGGACGCCTTCGCGAGCAAGCTCGCTCCCACAGTTGACCGAGTTGTTCAGACATACACGGCCTAATGTGGGAGCGGGCTTGCTCGCGAAGAGGCCCGTCTGCCAACACACATCTAAAAATCGGTGGCTACAATAACGGCGCGACAATCGGTTCCTTGCGCGGCCAGGCATCCAGCACTGCCTTGAACAGGGTGGCCAGCGGAATCGCGAAAAACACGCCCCAGAACCCCCACAGTCCGCCAAACAGCAGCACTGCGCAGATGATCGCTACCGGGTGCAGATTGACCGCCTCCGAAAACAGCAGTGGCACCAGCACGTTGCCGTCCAGCACCTGAATGATCCCATAGACCGCCATCAGGTAGATGAACTGGTCGCTCCAGCCCCACTGGAACAAGGCAATCAGCAGCACCGGCACGGTCACCACCACCGCACCGACATACGGCACCACCACCGAAACGCCGACCAACAGCGCCAGCAGTGCCGCGTAGTTGAGCCCCAGGACAACAAAGCCGATGTAAGTCACCCCACCGCAAATGACCATTTCCATGACCTTGCCGCGAATGTAATTGGCGATCTGCCGGTTCATTTCTTCGGCAACACGGGTGATCAGCGCACGCTCACGCGGAAGATACCCGCGGACCCACTGCCCGATCATCGCCCGGTCCTTGAGGAAGAAGAACACCAGGATCGGCACCAGCACCAGATAGATCATGATGTTCACCAGCAGCGGCAGGCTAGACAGCGAGAACGTCAACGCCCATTGACCAAACTTGCCGATCTCGCCCCGCGCCACTTCGATGGCCTGCAGCACCTGTTCATCGGACACCAGATGCGGATAGCGCTCCGGCAGCAACAACAGCAACGACTGCCATTTGGCGAACATGCCCGGCAGTTCGTTGAACAAGGTAATCAGTTGATGCCAAAGCAACGGCACCACCACGACCATAAACACCAGCAACATGCCCATGAACAACGCGAACACCAGCCCGACCGCCACACCACCTGGCAAGCGCAGGCGTTCCAGGGTAATGACCAGGCCTTGCATCAGATACGCCAGCACCATCCCCGCCAGCACCGGCGCGAGCATTCCGCCCAGAGTCAGGACCGCAGTGAAAGCGAGGAAGAGCAGAACGGCCAGAACCACGGCCTCCTCATCGGAGAAGTAGCGCTGAATCCAGTCGCGTAACACTTTGAACATCAATATTCCTTAACAATGGACGCTGCAAATTCAGGCTTTTTTCAGCCAATAGCGATAAACGCCAGCCTCGTCTTCTTCACGAAGCAGTGTATGACCGGCCAAACGGGCAAAGGTGCGGAAGTCGCGCTGCGAACCCGCATCGGTGGCGATGACCTTGAGTACTGCGCCGCTGGCCAGGCGATTGAGTTCCAGCTTGGCCTTGAGCAGCGGCAACGGACAGTTCAACCCGCTGGCGTCCAGTTCGGCGTCATGCTCTACAGCGTCGGTCATTGCTTCACTCCGGATAGGTGGTTGAGTGGTCTAGAATATCTGGTCGCAACGCATGTGTCCGGCTACAGTAAGGTCTTTGTCGACTAAGGCTTCGTGCATGACTTTTCTGCGCCCCACCCTGCTGACGCTTGCTTGCCTGCTAGCCTCACCGGGCTTCGCCGACGACCTGCCGTCACTTGGCGATGCCAGTTCTGCCATCGTATCGCCACAGCAGGAATACCAGTTGGGCCGCGCATGGCTGGCGATGCTCCGCAGCCAGGTGTCACAGCTCAACGACCCACAGCTCAAGGATTACGTCGAAACCAGTGTCTACAAACTGGTGGAAACCAGCCAGCTCAACGACCGGCGCCTGGAGTTCATTCTGATCAACAGCCCGCAACTCAATGCCTTCGCCGCACCAGGCGGGATTGTCGGGGTCAACGGCGGCCTGTTTCTGAATGCCCAGACCGAAGGCGAATACGCCTCGGTACTCGCCCACGAACTGGCTCACGTGTCGCAACGCCACTTTGCTCGCGGCATCGAAGCTTCGAAACGCATGCAAATCCCGATGATGGCCGCTCTGCTCGGCGGGATCATCGTGGCAGCGGCTGGCGGCGGAGACGCCGGTATCGCTGCCATCGCCAGCACCCAGGCAGCGGCCATTCAGGAGCAACTACGCTTCTCCCGGGAGAAGGAGCAGGAGGCCGACCGTATCGGTATGCTCAACCTCGAGAAAGCCGGTTACGACCCGCGCTCGATGCCGACCATGTTCGAACGTCTGATGCGCCAGTACCGCTTCGCCTCCAAACCGCCGGAATTCCTGCTGACTCACCCGGTCACCGAATCGCGGATCGCCGACACCCGCAACCGTGCTGAGCAGTTCAAGCTGGGCGGCAAGGAAGACAGCCTGACGTATCAATTGATTCGCGCGCGCGTCCAGTTGTTCTATGAAGACTCTCCAGGTCTTGCCGCTAAGCGCTTTCGCATCCAACTCGATGAAAACCCGAAAAACGACGTAGCTCGTTATGGTCTGGCAATCGCCCAGATCAAGGGCAGCCTGTTCAACGACGCCCGCGAGAACCTCAAGCCGTTGCTGGCCAAGTCGCCTGACGAAATCATCTACAACCTGGCGCAAGTCGATCTGGACATCACCAACAATCGCCTGCCGGATGCACAGACGCGGGTCGACCGGATGCTCGTGCTGTACCCGCACAACTATCCGCTGAATCAGGTGCGGGTCGACTTGCTGCTCAAACAGAACCGCCCGGCTGACGCCGAGAAAGCCCTTGAAGTCTTGCTCAAGAGCCGTCCGAACGATCCGGACGTCTGGTACATGGTGGCCGAGACTCGTGGCCTGTCCGGCAATATCATTGGTTTGCATCAGGCCCGCGCCGAGTACTTCGCGCTGATCGGCGACTACCGTCAGGCGATCCAGCAACTGGACTTCGCCAAACGCCGCGCCGGCACCAACTTCCCACTGTCGTCACGCATCGATGCGCGTCAACGGGAACTGATGGAGCAAGAGCGCTTGATCAAGGACATGATGGGCTGACATTTCTTTGACCCATAAAAAAACGCCTCTTTCGAGGCGTTTTTTTATTCAGCGACTAACCGGTTTACTCGGCCAGTTTGAAGGTAATGAAGCTGGCACGGCCTTGACGCAAGACCCGCATCGACACCGAGCGGTTCTTCGGCAGTGCCTTGGCGATTTCCGTGAACTCCTTGGCCGAACCAATCGCCTGATTGTTCAAATGAGTAATCACATCGCCTGGCTGCAAGCCGATCAGGGCAGCAGGACCGTCCTGCACCTCCTTGATCACCACACCACCCTTGAGGTCGAAGGCTTTCTTCTGCTCATCGCTCAGCTCGACCACGGCTACTCCCAGTCGATTGCTGCTGCGCTCGACACCGGACTTGGCCAGGGTATCGAGCTCTTTGCCTTCTTCCGGAATCGCGCCAACCGTCAACTCGACGTTTTTATGCTTGCCGTCACGAATCACTTCAAGATTGGCCTTGGCACCGGCCTTGAGCGCGCCAACCAGATGCGGTAGATCCGCTGACATGATGATCGGTTGACCGTTCATGTTCAGGATCACGTCACCGACCTGCAAACCACCTTTCGCGGCCGGGCCGCCGTCCTGGATCTGAGCTACCAGCGCACCGGCCGGTTTTTCCAGACCGAAGGACTCAGCCAGATCCTTGCTCACCTCCTGAATGACCACGCCCAACCAGCCACGGCTGACTTTGCCACCGCTTTTCAGCTGATTGGAAACATCCATGGCGACATCGATCGGGATCGCGAACGACACGCCCATGAAACCACCGGAACGGGTGTAGATCTGCGAGTTGATCCCCACCACTTCGCCCGCCAGGTTGAACAGCGGACCTCCGGAGTTACCCGGGTTGATCGGCACGTCGGTCTGGATGAACGGCACATAGTTTTCGTTCGGCAGGCTACGACCAATGGCGCTGACAATGCCCTGGGTCACGGTGTGGTCAAAACCAAATGGAGAACCAATGGCGACAACCCACTGCCCGGCTTTCAGGTCTTGGGATTTACCCAGTTTCAGAACCGGAAGGTCTTTGCCATCGATCTTCAGCAGGGCCACGTCAGAGCGTGGGTCTGTGCCGATCAGTTTGGCCTTGAGTTCACTGCGATCAGCCAGGCGCACGAGGATTTCATCTGCGTCAGCGATCACATGGTTGTTGGTCAGAATGTAGCCATCAGGCGAGATGATGAACCCCGAACCCAGGGATTGCGCTTCACGCTGGCGACCACGAGGCGAACGCTGCTGTGGCGGCATGCCACGCTCGAGAAACTCGCGCAGCGCCGGCGGCAAGCCTTCCAGGTCCGGAATATCCTGATTGGAGACCTTGCGATCAGGCAGTTTCTGCGTGGTACTGATGTTCACCACCGCAGGCGAGGCTTGCTCGACCAACTGCGTGAAATCAGGCAGTTCGGCCGCCTGGGCACTGATTGCCTGACCGAGTACTAATACAGCGGCAAAAATGGAGAGGTAGGATTTCAAACGTGGTATCGACATACGGCTCCCGTTACGACGAGCATGGTTAAGCGATATGGAACAAGGAATACCGGGAAACATACACCGGTACTTTTGTTCCGGAAACAACAAAGAAGGCCAGAGCCGTGGGGCTCTGACCTATAGAAAATTTTTGGGGATTTTGCAAATAGAAATGTTCACCAAACATTTCGACATCTCAATTGTGGAATGGACAATTGCTGGCCTCTTCACAACTAACTGGCTGCTCGATGAGCATCACTGGATCAACTCACTGCTTGGCCGCAGTGGCATCGGTACGCATGGAGAGCGCAATCCGCTCAGCGGTGCCAATCGGAATCTCACCAACTACGGTAACCATCATCTCGCCATCCGGCGTCGTCAAACGCCGTGAGACCGCGACGGTCGGGCCTAACTGAGTACGTGTATCGGTAACCACTGCGCCATTGAGCGGCTCCAGGAATACCGAAAAACGCGCCAGACCATCGTCATACATCAGACTGCTGACCTGGGCTTTGGTATCCGGATCCTTGTGCGCGCTACTGCTGCTGAGTTCAAAGCCTGGCGGCAACCAGTCGGAATGCCATACCTGAGCGGCTTTCACCGCTGACGCCTTGTCGCTGTCGAGCGCCACAGCCTTGCATTCGGAACTCGCTTGCAGATCACGCTCAGCCGGTGCGTCAGTATCCAACCGGGTAAACTGGAAACGCTCCAGCAACTGCCCCTTGTCATTCAACAGCAATGACTTCAACGGCAGGCCGGTTTCGCGGTCCAGATGCAATTCAAAACCATAACGATGCTGATCACGCGGCGTCAGTGAAACAATCACCGCCGGGCGCCCAGCCACACGCGACTTGCCGATTACGGCAAGGTCGTACCAATTCTTGAGCTTTTGTGGATCAAGTGCACGAGCAGAAGAGTCGGGAGTATCCCCCAGCCCCGCCACCAGGTTACCGCTGACGCATTGTGTATGCCCATCAATGCGCACGACTTCCTGAGCAGAACCGTCGAGCTGAAGCAAACGCTCGCGGACCTTTCCATCCTGGACGCGATGCCAGATGTTGTGGGTAGAAAAACTACCGTTACGCTCGTAGACAAAAGTACCCTGGAAGCTTTGCTGTTGTTCGGCCTGACTCAGACGGGTCAACCAGTCCTGAGCGTCATCGGCATAGGCTGGAACAACAAACCAGCCAGTGAGCAGCAGCGTAAGTAGAGGTATGGCGCGCATGATCCTCCTTAACGGTTTTCCAGGCTTGCCGCACGGGCATAAGGCAGAGCGCTTTCAGTGCCTTTCAGTGCAGCTTGTTGAGCATGTTGGCGCAAGTAGCCTGGTAGACGCTGATCATGCCAGCCTGGCTGACCTTGCAATACGCCGTTGGCCATAGGGCCAGTGGCTTCCGAACTCTCATTGTAGCCTGCCAAAACGGCTGGACCTTTTACTTGAGGAACGGCCAGACCCGGTTGAGTGGAGTGTTGGGCCAATTCGACACCGGCGATCTCATCGTGGTTGTACAGACGCACGCCAGCCAGAACAGCAAGGGTCACCGATGCGGCCACCGCCAGACGACCCACGCTACGCCATGGACCACGAGTGGCTTTTGCCGGTACGGCTTCGTCAGCCAATGCTTGCGAAACGGCAGAAGCAATATCCAGACGCGGGATCAGCAGGTCCTTGTGCATGACTGCCCGAGCGATCTGGTAACGGGCCCAGGTCTCGCGGGTTTCAACATCGTCAAAGGCATTTAATACCCGACGCAATTCCAGTTCGTCCGCTTCGTTATCCATCACTGCGGACAGCGATTCCTGCAGGGCTTCACGACTCATGGCGGTTCCTCTCTTGGCTGTCGCCGCTGTCTCAGCTTTCCTGCAACAACGGCTGCAGGGCTTTGTCGATGGCTTCCCGAGCGCGGAAAATCCGGGAGCGCACGGTACCCACCGGACACTGCATGACGCTCGCAATGTCCTCGTAACTCAGACCATCGAACTCACGTAAAGTTAAAGCCGTACGCAAATCTTCTGGCAGTTGCTGGATGGTTCGATGGACGGTGCCTTCGATCTCATCACGCAGCAATGCTCGTTCCGGCGACTCGAGATCCTTGAGGCCATGATCGCCATCGTAGAACTCTGCATCCTCAGAACTGACATCGCTATCCGGCGGCCGACGGCCGCGTGAAACCAGATAGTTTTTCGCCGTATTAATGGCGATGCGGTAAAGCCACGTATAAAACGCGCTGTCGCCGCGAAAATTTCCAAGTGCACGGTAGGCCTTGATAAAGGCTTCTTGTGCGACATCCTGGGCTTCATGGGTGTCGTGCACAAAACGCACGATCAACCCGAGAATTTTGTGCTGGTATTTCAGCACTAGCAGATCGAAAGCACGCTTGTCGCCGCGTTGAACGCGCTCGACCAGCTGCTGATCCTCTTCCTGGGTTAGCATGAACACTCCTCGATGAGCTCGGAGGAGGCTTGCATAACTAATCGATCAGGCTTGCAAACATAGACTCGGGCTTTTCGCAAAAGTTCTCCCCCTCCAAGCAAGTTTCCTGCGTGCTCTGATTTGGCACACACGAAAGACGCAGCACGGGCTGGGCCGGCTGCGCGAATAATCTTGTCGTCGAATCCGCCCGCAAGGGCCAAAACATAAATCCTGCGTGAGGCCGACGCTGTCCCTTGTTTCAGGCAACCTTCTATTGAGCTTGAGTGCTTGGCAAAGTTCCCAATCTTTATAGTCGCGCCAAACGAACAATGTGTGACCGTGCGGCGAAAAATAGCGCTTCATCGGCGATCAGGCTGTCTTAGCGCCGACCCAAGGGGTAAATTGTCCTACACAACAACCTACCTTTTTCGTCACAGTAGTTTCATATTGCCACGTAGACCCGACTATTGTGCCGATCCACCCCTCTATATACTAGTGCGCTGTGTGGCTGTCTCGACTCGCCGATTCAGGTGTCTTGCGCCAACCCCGACCCGGGTCGCTTTGAGCGGAATCCTGAAATGAGCCAACAGTTTCAACACGATGTTCTGGTAATTGGCAGCGGCGCTGCCGGTTTGAGTCTGGCACTGACCTTGCCCGATCATTTGCGCATTGCCGTACTGAGCAAAGGCAATCTCGCCAACGGTTCAACCTACTGGGCCCAGGGCGGTGTCGCTGCAGTGCTGGATGACACCGATACCGTTGAATCCCATGTCGATGACACCCTCAACGCTGGCGGCGGTCTGTGTCACGAAGACGCTGTGCGGTTTACCGTCGAGCACAGCCGCGAAGCGATTCAATGGCTGATCGATCAGGGCGTACCGTTCACCCGTGACGAACAGTCCGGCACTGAAGACGGCGGCTTCGAGTTTCACCTGACCCGCGAAGGCGGTCACAGCCATCGACGCATCATCCATGCCGCCGATGCCACCGGAGCTGCGATTTTCAACACCTTGCTGGATCAAGCACGGCAACGACCGAACATCGAGTTGCTGGAGCAACGGGTCGCCGTTGATCTGATTACCGAAAAGCGCCTGGGCCTGGAAGGTGATCGCTGTCTTGGCGCCTACGTGCTCAATCGCGGCACTGGCGAAGTTGATACCTACGGCGCGCGTTTCGTGATCCTCGCCTCCGGCGGTGCAGCGAAAGTTTATCTCTACACCAGCAACCCTGACGGCGCTTGCGGCGACGGCATTGCCATGGCTTGGCGTTCGGGCTGCCGGGTGGCGAATCTGGAGTTCAACCAGTTCCACCCCACCTGCCTCTACCACCCGCAAGCCAAAAGCTTCCTGATTACCGAAGCCCTGCGCGGTGAAGGCGCGCACTTGAAGCTGCCGAACGGCGAACGCTTCATGCAGCGCTTTGACCCGCGTGCCGAACTGGCGCCACGGGACATCGTCGCCCGGGCCATCGACCATGAAATGAAGCGTCTGGGTATCGACTGCGTGTACCTGGACATCAGCCACAAGCCTGAAGCCTTCATCAAATCGCACTTCCCGACGGTGTACGAACGCTGCCTGGAATTCTCCATCGACATCACCAAGCAGCCGATCCCGGTGGTTCCGGCCGCGCATTACACCTGCGGTGGCGTGATGGTCGACCAACACGGTCGCACCGATGTACCAGGCCTGTATGCGATTGGCGAAACCAGCTTCACCGGCCTGCACGGTGCCAACCGCATGGCCAGCAACTCACTGCTGGAGTGCTTTGTCTACGCCCGCTCGGCGGCGGCAGACATTCTTGAACAACTGCCGCAGGTCGCGATTCCGAGCGCCCTGCCCGCCTGGGACGCCAGCCAGGTTACCGATTCCGATGAAGACGTGATCATTGCGCACAACTGGGATGAACTTCGGCGATTCATGTGGGACTACGTGGGCATCGTGCGCACCAACAAGCGCCTGCAACGCGCTCAGCATCGTGTGCGCCTGCTGCTGGACGAGATCGACGAGTTCTACAGCAACTACAAGGTCAGCCGGGATTTGATCGAACTGCGCAACCTGGCTCAGGTGGCCGAGCTGATGATTCGCTCAGCCATGGAGCGCAAGGAAAGTCGCGGCCTGCATTACACCCTCGATTACCCGAACATGCTGCCAGAGGCGCTGGACACTATTCTGGTGCCGCCCACCTACGCCGACTGAACTTGAGCCGGACCCGCAGGCGTCGGTGAACATCCGCCGCCTGCGCATCGCGCGGCACACAGATCGCCCGTACCCGCCGCTCACCGCGCAAACGAAAACGCAACACGACGACCAACGGTAGCGCCAGGCTGTCTGGACGTAATTGCACTGCTTGCCAACCCGACAGCTGATTCCACAACTGCCAACCATCGGCGTCCCGACGCAAGCCGCGGAATGCCTGCGGGTGCGTCAGAAGAATCTGTCGCGGCAGCATCCAAAAGCCGTGAGCCACGCACAGCGTAATGCCGAGCAAACTGGCCCATACCGGTAAAGAGAGCAGAAACAGCGAACCCAGCGCGAACAGCTGGGCGAGAAGATAAGCCGCCAGCAATTGCCGTGAGGCATGCCAGCGGCATTCAAACGAGTTACTTGGGTTGGACACGGTCCAGAATCATCCGAACCATGCGCTGCAGCTCAGGGTCTTCCGATTCGGCGCGTTCCATGAACCAGCCGAACATGTCCTGATCTTCGCATTCGAGCAGTTTGCGGTAGCAATCGCGATCGACATCGTTGAGGTGCGGATAGACCTCTTTGACAAACGGCACGAGCAATACGTCAAGCTCGAGCATGCCGCGACGGCTGTGCCAGTAGAGGCGGTTCAGTTCAACATCTTCGACCATGGAGCGCTCCTCAAATAGAGCGCAAGTATACAGCCCCGATCCCTGTCGAACAGTCGGCTTTGGTCGGGCACCATCGAACCTTTGTGAACTACCCATTTCAAGGGCGCCCCCTTATGATGTCCTCCAGACTCTTTACCCTGCGATGACCCATGGCTGATTCTGCTTTTTTCTGCACCTTGTCCCATGAAGGCGTGCTCGCCGTCCGCGGCTCCGATGCCAGCAAGTTCCTTCAGGGACAATTGACCTGCAACCTCAATTACCTGAGCGACACCCAAGCCAGTCTCGGTGCACGCTGCACCCAGAAAGGCCGCATGCAGTCGAGCTTTCGCATCCTGCTTGAAGGTGACGGGGTTCTGTTGGCGATGGCCAGCGAATTGCTGGAACCACAACTGGCGGACCTGAAAAAGTACGCGGTGTTCTCCAAATCCAAGTTGACCGACGAAAGCGCCGCCTGGGTTCGCTTCGGTCTGCAGCACTCAGAAGCCGTCCTGTCCGGCCTGGGCCTGGCGCTTCCCCGGGAAGACGGCGCAGTTGCCCGTGCGGGCGGTCTGATTGCCATTCGTGTTTCATCTGATCGCGTCGAGCTCTGGGCGGCGGCCGGTCAGGCCGGCACCTTGCGCAATACGCTGGCCGCACTGCTGCCTGAAGGCGATCTGAACCAGTGGCTGCTCGGGCAGATCCGCGCCGGCATCGGCCAGGTCATGCCGCAGACCCGCGAGCTGTTCATTCCGCAGATGCTCAATCTGCAAGCGGTGGGCGGCGTGAGTTTCAAGAAAGGTTGCTACACCGGCCAGGAAATCGTCGCGCGAATGCAGTACCTGGGCAAACTCAAACGTCGGCTGTATCGCCTGCAACTCGACGCCACCGAACTGCCCGAGCCCGGCACCGCACTGTTTTCCCCAACCCACGGCAGTTCCATTGGTGAAGTGGTGATCGCCGCTCGCGCCGAACAGAACATCGAGCTGTTGGCGGTGCTGCAGGCCGAAGCTGCGGAAAGTGGCGACCTGCACCTTGGCGCCCTCGAGGGCCCGGCCCTGCACCTGCTCGACCTGCCTTACCAACTGGATCGTGATCGCGAGATCCAGCGTTAATTGCAGCATTTTTTTGCAATACCCTAGAGAAACTAAATGAGCGAGCTGGCGGAAAAGGTCCAACAGGATTTGGTTGAGGCCATCGATAACGATGACCTGGTTCTGCCAACGTTACCGGAAGTGGCCTTGCAGATTCGCAAGGCCGCCGAAGACCCGGAAATCAGCGTCGCCACCCTGAGCAAAGTCATCGGCCGCGACACCGCGCTATCAGCGCGATTGATCAAGGTGGTCAACAGTCCGTTGCTGCGTGCTGCTCAGGAAGTGACCGACCTGCACACGGCAATCACCCGACTGGGCATCAATTACAGCAGCAACCTGGCTATCGGCCTGGTCATGGAACAGATTTTCCACGCCCGCTCCGAAGTGGTGGAACAGAAGATGCGCGAAGTCTGGCGCAAGAGTCTGGAAATCGCTGGCGTCAGCTATGCACTGTGCCGCAGCCATACCCAGTTGAAACCGGATCAGGCGGCTCTTGGCGGGCTGGTGCATCAGATCGGCGTGCTGCCGATTCTGACCTACGCCGAAGACCACTACGAGCTGCTGTCAGACCCGGTCAGCCTCAACCATGTCATCGAGCAGATTCATCCGTTGCTCGGCGACAAGCTGCTGCAGGTCTGGGAATTTCCGGAAATGCTGGTGAAACTGCCGGGGCTGTATCTGGACTTCAAGCGCCAATCCAAGCAGGTCGATTATGTCGACCTGGTGCAGATCGCCAGCCTGTATTGCCACAAGGACACCGATCACCCCCTGTCCAGAATTGATGTGCTCAGCGTGCCAGCGTTCAAAAAACTGGGGATTGATCCAGAGAACAAGGCGATGTGCAGTGATCTGGATGAGTCACGATCAATGTTTTATTGACCTATCCCCGTAGGAGCTGCCGCAGGCTGCGATCTCTTCAGGCACTTGAAGATCAAAAGATCGCAGCCTGCGGCAACTCCTACGGTTGTTATCCTGCAATAAAACTTACGCGAACCTTCAACCCGGCCTGCGCGCCATCGTGCAGGCTGATCTGGGCCAGATGAGCGCGGCAGATTTCACCGACAATCGCCAGGCCGAGGCCTGAACCCGCCACCTGCTGATTACGCCGATAAAAGCGCTCGAACACCCGGTCGCGCTCCTCAAGAGGAATCCCCGGCCCATCATCCTCAACCTCAAGCACCGCTGGCGCACTGACGCGCAAGATCACGTTGCCGCCGGGTGGCGTGTGGGCCAAGGCGTTATCCACCAGGTTGCTCAACAATTCATTCAACAGTGTTGGCTCGCCACGCAGCCACACTGGCTCGTCAGCCTCCAATGCCAGAGCGACGCCCCGTGCATGGGCCAGTGGCGCCATGGCCATGCCCAACTCACGAGCCAGTTGACTCAGATCGAGCAACTGCGCCCCACCCTCGGCAATCGCCCGCGCACCGTTCTCGACGCGTGCAAGCGAAAGCAATTGATTTGCCAAATGAGTCAGTCGATCAGTGCCTTGTGCGGCACTCTCCAATGTGTTTCGCCAGGTTTCTGGCTCGCTCGCCCGCAACCCCAATTCCAGCCTTGCCTTGAGTGCCGCCAACGGCGTTCGCAACTCATGGGCCGCATCGGCGATGAACTGCGCCTGACGCTCGAACTGCCCACGTAAACGTTCGGTGAAGTGGTTAAGGGCGCGCACCAGCGGCCACAATTCGCGCTGCACTTCCACCAACGGCAAAGGCCGAAGGTCATCCGATTGCCGCTCTTCCACCACAGTGCGCAAACGCTCCAGCGGGCGCAATGCCGCGCTCACCGCAAACCACACCAACAGCAACGCCCCCACCGCCAGCATGCCCAGACGCAGCAGGGTATCGGTCATCAGGCTGCGGGCCATGCGCACGCGCGCCTCGTCGGTTTCCGCCACGCGGATTTCCGCCATGCCATTCATGTTCGGCTCGATCACCGGCTTGAGCAGGCTCACGACCCTCACGTTCTGCCCTTGGTAAATGGCGTCATAGAACCGCGCCAGCGCTGGGTAGTCGTCGGTTCGCGGTGTACCGGGCGGTGGCCCGGGCAGGTTTTCGTAACCGGAAATCAGCTGCTGATGGATGTCGTTGACCTGGTAGTAAATCCGCCCGGCGCTGTCGTTGACGAAGGTGTCCAGCGCCACGTAAGGCACATCGGCGCTGAGACTGCCGTCTCGCTGGGAAAGGCCGGCGGCGATGGTTCGCGCCGAGGCCAGCAAGGTTCGGTCATATGCCGTGTCGGCCGCTTCGCGACCGTTCCAGTAGGCACTCAAACCGCTGGCGATCATCAACACCACCAGCAGCAACGCGAGGTTCCACAATAACCGCCAGCGCAGACTGCCGGGCTTATGCATCGCGGGCTTCCAGCAGGTAACCGAGCCCCCTGAAGGTCACGATCGCCACCGCGTGGCCGTCGAGTTTTTTGCGCAAGCGGTGGACGTAGATTTCGATGGCATCAGGGCTGGCCTCTTCGTCCAGGCCGAACACTTGCGAGGCCACTTGCTCCTTGCTCATCACTCGCCCAGGGCGCGCGATCAACGATTCGAGCACCGCTTGTTCGCGGGAGGTCAAGGTCAGCAAATCATCACCAAGGGTGAAGCGCCGGGTGTCCAGGTCATACACCAATACGCCGCAACGTTGCTGGCGCTCGCCACCCAATACGCTGCGGCGTAACAGTGCCTTGACCCGCGCTTCCAGCTCGGTCAGTTCAAAGGGTTTGGCCAGGTAGTCGTCGGCACCGAGGTTGAGCCCATGAACCCGATCCTTGACGTCGCTGCGGGCCGTCAGCATCAGCACCGGCAGGTTTTTACCACGACTGCGCAATCGCGCCAGCACCTCGAAACCGTCCATGCGCGGCAGGCCGACATCAAGGATCGCCACCGCGTACTCCTCGCTGTTCAAGGCCAGGTCAGCAGCCACCCCATCGTGCAGCACATCGACGGTCAGACCGGTGCTCTTGAGCGCTTGTGCAACACTTTCGGCCAACTGCAAATGGTCTTCAACAAGAAGAACACGCATGGATTTCTACCTCATTCGGGGATGGTCGACGCCATTCTTTGGCGCGGAGTTTACAGCCGCATCCGCCGCTGTGAAGCCCGAAAACCGTGAAAGTCTGCTGAAAGGTTCGTGAAAGGTTGGATCGCTAGAGTCCAGTCACGGGCAGTTTCGATTGCCATACACAGGCAGTAGATACCCGAAAACGCCTCAAAGCGTTTTCGCCAACAAGAACAATAACGGAGTCGCTCAAGATGCTGTCTATACAGCCAAAGGCATGCCTGCCTGCTTGTTATTCCCGCCGCGGCTCCACCCCCCTCACCGGAGTCTCGCGGCTCAGTGAACCGGCCTTCACTCGAAGACAGTCGCGCGCCCCTCGAAATCCGCAACCTTTACTTCAACCGCGACGTTCGCGGCGGCACCAGCACCACCGGGGCTGGTGAGCGATAGCCTTGTACTTTGGTCATTAGACTCATCCAATAACAACAATATGGAGATTCACATGAACCCATCACTGCGTAAATTCGCCTTGGCGGCCAGCTGCATGCTGTTTGCCGGCCCACTGCTGGCCGATGTCGCCAGCGAACCCAAGCGCCCGGAATGCATCGCCCCGGCATCCCCTGGTGGTGGTTTCGACCTGACCTGCAAACTGGCGCAAAGCGCGCTGGTGAACGAAAAACTGCTGAGCAAACCGATGCGTGTGACCTACATGCCCGGCGGTGTCGGCGCGGTGGCTTATAACGCGGTTGTCGCCCAACGCCCTGCGGATGCCGGCACTCTGGTGGCCTGGTCCAGCGGCTCGCTGCTGAACCTGGCCCAAGGCAAGTTCGGTCGTTTCGATGAAAGCGCCGTGCGCTGGCTGGCAGCGGTTGGCACCAGCTACGGCGCCATCGCGGTGAAAAGCGATTCGCCCTACAAGAACCTCGACGATCTGGTTCAGGCGTTGAAGAAAGACCCGAGCAAAGTGGTGATCGGTTCCGGCGGCACTGTCGGCAGTCAGGACTGGATGCAAACCGCATTGATCGCCAAGGCCGCCGGAATCAACCCGCGTGACCTGCGTTACGTCGCCCTCGAAGGTGGCGGCGAAATCGCCACAGCCTTGCTGGGTGGCCACATCCAGGTCGGCAGCACCGACATCTCCGACTCCATGCCGCACATTCAGAGCGGTGACATGCGCCTGCTGGCCGTGTTCGCCAACGAGCGTCTGGACGAACCGGAAATGAAGGACATTCCGACCGCCAAAGAGCAAGGCTACGACATCGTCTGGCCAGTGGTTCGTGGCTTCTACCTCGGGCCAAAAGTCAGCGATGCGGAATACGCCTGGTGGAAAAACGCCTTCGACAAACTGCTGGCATCGGAAGACTTCGCCAAGCTGCGTGATCAGCGACAACTGTTCCCGTTCGCCATGACCGGGCCAGAGCTGGACACCTACGTGAAGAAGCAGGTAGCGGACTACAAACTGCTGGCCAAAGAGTTCGGCCTGATTCAGTAATCGCCTCTGTCTCGCGGCCACCCCCTTGCGCATCAAGGGGTGGCCCAGGAGTTTGTCATGCTCTTACAACGCATTTTTGCTTCGGTGCTGTTGCTGGCCTGTGTCGGCCTGGCACTCATGGCGTGGCCATATCAGGCCGCTTTCTCCTACGAACCGGTAGGGCCGCGGGCCTTCCCCTTGTTGATGCTGGGCCTGATGGGCCTGGGCCTGCTGTACATGCTGTTTCGTCCGACGCCGATCGTGCACAGCGAAGACGACCCGAAACTGGACCGCGAAACCCTCAACAAGATCGTCATCTGCATCGTGCTGCTGCTGATCTTCGCCGGTCTGTTCGAACCCTTGGGCTTCATCCTCAGCAGCATCCTGATCGGCATTCCGATGGCCCGCCTGTATGGCGGTCGCTGGCTACCCAGCGTGGCGATCATCAGCCTGATGAGCATTGGCCTTTACCTGCTGTTCGACAAGATGATGGACGTGCCGCTGCCCCTGGGTCTGCTCGACGTTCTGGAGAACTGATATGGATACTTTCGGCTATTTGGGTCAGGGCTTCGGCGTCGCGCTGAGCCCCTACAACCTGGTGACCGCGCTGTGCGGCACGCTGATCGGCACCGTGGTCGGCCTGCTGCCGGGCCTGGGTCCGATCAACGGCGTGGCGCTGCTGATCCCGATTGCCTTCGCCCTCGGCCTGCCCCCGGAGTCGGCGTTGATTCTACTGGCAGCGGTGTACCTGGGATGCGAGTACGGCGGCCGGATCAGCTCGATCCTGCTGAACATTCCGGGCGAAGCCTCCACGGTAATGACCACCCTCGACGGTTACCCGATGGCCCGTAAAGGCCTGGCGGGTGTAGCACTGTCGCTGTCGGCCTGGAGCTCGTTCATCGGTGCCTTCATTGCCACCTGCGGCATGGTGCTGTTCGCTCCGCTGCTGGCGAAATGGGCGATTGCCTTCGGACCCGCGGAGTACTTCGTGCTGATGGTGTTCGCCATCGTCTGCCTCGGCGGCATGGCCGGAGATCGACCGCTCAAGACCTTTATCGCGGCGCTGATCGGGCTGTTTCTCTCCAGCGTCGGGATCGACGCCAACAGCGGCGTCTACCGATTCACCGGGGACAACATCCATTTGACAGACGGGATTCAGTTCGTCGTGCTGGTGCTCGGCCTGTTCTCCATCAGCGAAATCCTTCTGCTGCTGGAAAAAACCCATCGCGGCCAGGAAGCGGTAAAAGCCACCGGCCGGATGATGTTCAATTTCAAGGAAGCGGCCTCGGTGTTCGTGGTGAACATTCGCTGCGGTCTGCTGGGCTTCATCATGGGTGTGTTGCCGGGTGCCGGTGCGACCCTGGCCAGTGCCGTGGCCTACATGACCGAGAAACGTATCGCCGGCGCCAAAGGCACCTTCGGCCAAGGCGACATGCGCGGTCTGGCCGCTCCAGAAACCGCTATCGGTGCGTCGGCCTGCGGCGCACTGGTGCCGATGCTGACCCTCGGCGTACCGGGTTCGGGCACCACCGCAGTGATGATCGGCGCATTGTCGCTGTACAACATCACCCCCGGTCCGCTGCTGTTCCAACAGCAACCGGACATTGTCTGGGGGCTGATCGCCTCGTTGTTCATCGCCAACATCATGCTGGTGATCCTCAACATCCCGATGATCCGCATCTTCACCCGCATTCTCGCGGTACCGAACTGGGCGCTGGTGCCGGTGATCGCGATCATTACCGGGATCGGCGTTTACGCCGTGCACGCGACCACCTTCGACCTGTTCCTGATGATCGGCATCGGCATCTTCGGCTACATCCTGCGCAAGCTGGACTTCCCGTTGTCGCCGGTCCTGCTGGGTTTCATTCTCGGCGGGTTGATGGAACAGAACCTGCGGCGTGCCTTGTCGATTTCCAATGGCGCACTGGAGATCCTTTGGTCGAGCCCGATCACGTTCGGTGTCTGGGTACTGACGGCGATCATGTTGCTGATGCCAATCCTGCGTATCTGGCGCAAACGTTCCGTGGCGCGGCGCGCTATCGCCTGAGGGACCGAGTCGAACCTATCGCGGGCGCCTGGCGCTTGCCCGCGATTGCAGTTTTCAAATCGGTGGCAACCGCCATTCGATCGGCGTCTCGCCATTCTGTTCAAGAAACTTGTTGGTGCGGCTGAAGTGCCCGCAACCGAGGAATCCGCGATAGGCGGACAGCGGCGACGGGTGCACCGACGTCAGCACCAGATGCTTGGTAGCGTCGATCAGTTTCTGTTTGCTCTGCGCATGAGCGCCCCACAGCAAAAACACCAGATGGGGCTGATGTTCGCTGACCACCTCGATGATCCGATCGGTAAAGTACTGCCAACCCTTGCCCGCATGGGCGTTGGCGCTGGCCCGCTCCACGGTCATGGTGGTGTTGAGCATCAGCACGCCCTGGTCGGCCCAGCTTTGCAGGTAACCGTGGTTCGGGATGTCGATGTTCAGGTCACGCTTCAACTCTTTATAGATGTTCACCAGCGACGGTGGCGCCGGCACGCCCGGTTGCACCGAGAAGCACAAGCCATGGGCCTGACCCGGGCCGTGGTACGGGTCCTGGCCAAGGATCACCACTTTGACCTTGTCCAGCGGCGTCGAGTTGAGGGCGTTGAAGATCATCGGCCCCGGCGGATAGATTTCCTTGCCTGCGGCGTTTTCCTGCCGCAGAAACTCGCGCAACTCTGCCATATAAGGCTGGTCGAACTCGGCACGCAGTGCTTCCTTCCAGGTCGGTTCGAGTTTGATACGGTCATCAGCAGTCATGGTTACACCCGAATGTTCAATGGGGCGAACCCTAGGAAAGCCCACCGCGCTTGTCAATTGATCTGACACAGATCCAGCACTTTCTCATACAGCGATCATACTGAACGTTCAATTCAGTCATCGAGGTCAAAATGAATCTGCACTTCGAAGAACTCACCGGCACGGACGGCGCACGCATCGGCATCGCCAGCCTGGATGCCGAAAAATCCCTGAACGCCCTCTCGCTGCCGATGATCAGGGCCTTGAGCGATCAACTGGAAGCCTGGGCCAAAGAGCCGCAGATTGTCTGCGTGCTGTTACGCGGTAACGGCGCCAAGGCGTTTTGCGCCGGCGGTGAGGTGCGCAGCCTGGTAGAAGCCTGTCGAAACCATCCTGGTGAAGTACCGCCCTTGGCCGCACAGTTTTTTGCCGCGGAATATCGCCTTGATTATCGCCTGCACACTTACCCCAAACCACTGATCTGCTGGGGTCATGGTTACGTGCTCGGTGGTGGCCTGGGGTTGCTGCAAGGCGCGAGCATTCGCATTGTCACCCCAAGCAGCCGCCTGGCCATGCCCGAAATCAGTATCGGTCTGTACCCGGATGTCGGCGCCAGTTGGTTTCTCTCGCGAATGCCCGGCAAGCTCGGCCTGTTTCTTGGCTTGAGCGGTGCGCAGATGAACGGACGCGACGCCATTGATCTGGACCTGGCCGACCGCTTCCTGCTGGATGAACAGCAGGAAGAGCTTATCGAAGGTCTGCTGCAACTGAACTGGCAGGAACAGACGCCGATGCAGCTCAACAGCCTGCTCAAGGCCCTGCAGCAAGAGGCCATCGGGCAAATGCCCGAGGCCCAATGGTTGCCGCGACGCCAGCAGATTGATGAGTTGCTGGATGTCAGCGACGTGCGCTGTGCCTGGCGCGCCATCAGTCTGTTGCGCGATCACCGCGACTTGCTGCTGGCCCGCGCGGCGAAAACCCTGCACGAAGGCTGTCCGCTGACCGCTCATCTGGTCTGGGAGCAGATCCAGCGCGCTCGGCACTTGTCATTGGCCGAGGTATTCCAAATGGAATACACCATGAGCCTGAACTGCTGCCGTCACCCGGAATTCAGCGAAGGTGTTCGTGCCCGCTTGATCGACAAGGACCACAAGCCGCGCTGGCATTGGCCGGACATCAATACGATCCCTGATGCGGTGGTCCAGGCGCATTTTCATAAAGTCTGGGAGGGTCGACATCCACTGGCGGATTTGTCGGGTTACTGAAATTTCAGGCGTAAAAAAAGCGGCGCTGAATGCGCCGCTTGTTCGTTGCAAGGCCTAACGGTGGCCGTCCCAATTGCGGCGGCCATCGCGACCATCACGGTCACCATGTCTGTCGTGATCACGCCCGTCACGATGCCCCCGATCATCCCATTCTCGGCGGCCATGGCCACCCTCTTCGCGATGACCCCAGCCATGGCGGTCGCGGTCATCCCAGCCACGGTTCTGGTAAACGCGGTACTCGACTCGCGGTGCTGCCTGGTAATAACGCGGCGGTGCTTGGTAATAACGCGGCGCTGGCTCGTAGTAGCGCGGCGAAGAGTAGTAACGCGCAGGCGGGGAGTAATAAGGTCCACCTCCGTAGTAATAAGCTGGCGCCGGCGAGGTGTAGACCTCAGAGCTGTAATTACCGGGACCTTCGTCGTAATAGGGTACACAAGCAGAAAGCGTCAAACCCAATGAAGCAATGAGAAGAAGTCGACGATACATGGCGGCCTCCTGGACCGCGAAAGAGCCACACCAGCGACGCTGGTCGGCGGCAGCCAATTCATCTGGCTGACGAAATATCTGACAGCAAAATCGGAATCTGGTGCGATTTTGAAACACATTGAAACAAGTAACAGATAACGCTTCTCGACCACCGATCAGCCTGCATAAAAAACGGCGCTTCCTTCGCCAGGAAGCGCCGCCAACGGAGAAACTGAAAAGCGATCAATCCGGTTCGACTCACCACGCTTTAACGATGCCCGTGATAGTAGCCACTGTGATAACGCCCCCCATGACCACCGTAGTAATAGGGGTAGTAGTAGCCGCCGTAGTAATAAGGCCAGTATCCGCCGTAAAAGCGAGGGCCGTAGTAGTAATAACCGCCGTAGTAATAAGGCGAGTAGTAACCACCGTAGTAATAAGGTGCTGGCGCTGTGTACACCGCAGTACCGTAATAGCCGGGTTCTGCGTAGTAGTAACAGGCAGAAAGACTCAAACCAAGCAACGCACCGAGCAAGATTCGACGATACATGGCGGCCTCCTGGACCGCAGGCAGCACATACCAGCAACGCTGGTCGGCGTCAGTCGGAACACTGAGTGGCTGACACCTATTAAGACTCTGAAACAACCGCCAAGTGCCTCACCACGCACTGCTTCAGATCGGCGGCCGGTCCGCCCAGCGCTCAAAAAAACACGTCCCAACGCGGTGCACTTACGCACCACAACAAGGCAAAACCTGCGTTCATCCACCCAACAATTTTCCAGAATGCCCGAGGCAGAGCCCTTGACCAGACTTGGCACGGCTCTCGCTTTAGCAAGCCTGTGCAGGAGTCATCACAGGTTCGCGGCACCACAATTTGCAATGGCTGACTAGGGTTCCGGCTCGCGAAAGCGAGTGACTGGTCCGAGAGTTGGCGACCTCCAGTTGAGGTTACACGGCGGGACAAAAGCCCGGGAGACAAGCCACCGTTCGCGGTGCCGCGTTGCTCCTGTCCGCCCCCTTGATCAACTGGAGAACCATCCATGTCCCAGCTTCGTATCCCCACTCTGCTCGCCGCTGCGTTCGCAGCACTCGTCAGCTTCTCGGCCCAGGCCGCACAGAAGGACCACTTCAACGTCTGCTGGACCATCTACGCCGGCTGGATGCCTTGGGAGTACGCAGGCAGCCAGGGCATCATCGACAAATGGGCGAAGAAGTACGGCATCAGCATTGATGTGGTACAGCTCAACGACTACGTCGAATCGATCAACCAGTACACCGCCGGCCAATTCGACGGCTGCACCATGACCAACATGGATGCGCTGACCATTCCGGCAGCGGGCGGCGTCGACAGCACTGCACTCATCGTCAGCGACTTTTCCAATGGCAACGACGGCATCGTCATCAAGGGCGAAGGCAAAACCGTCGCTGACCTCAAAGGCATGAACGTCAACCTGGTGGAGCTCTCGGTGTCCCACTACCTGCTGGCACGCGCGCTGGACACGGCGGACCTCACCGAAAAAGACCTGAAAGTGGTCAACACTTCCGACGCCGACATCTCGGCCGCCTTCAACACTGACGTCGTCAAAGCCGTGACCACCTGGAACCCGATGCTCTCGGACATCAAGGCCAAACCCGGCGTGACCCAGGTGTTCGACTCCAGCAAGGTCCCCGGCGAAATCATGGACATGATGGTGGTCAACACCCAGACGCTCAAAGACAACCCGGCACTGGGCAAGGCGTTGACCGGCGCCTGGTTCGAAGTAGTGGCGTTGATGAACGCCAAGTCCGCCGCCAGTACCGCTGCGCTGGAACACATGGCCAAAACCTCGGGCACCGATCTGGCGGGTTTTCAATCGCAACTGGACACCACCAAATTGTTCGCCACGCCCAAGGAAGCACTGGCATTCGCCACCAGCGAGCAACTGCCGAAAACCATGCGCAAGGTCGCCGAGTTCTCCTTCCAGCACGGGCTGCTCGGTGAAGGTGCCAAGGACACCAGTGCCGTCGGCATGGCCTTCGCCAATGGCGTGACCAGCGGTGACAAGGCCAACCTCAAGCTGCACTTCGACCCGAGCTACGTGCAAATGGCCGCCGACGCCAAGCTGTAAGAGGACACGGCCATGCGCCTGATCAATCGCCACCCTGATCGCCCGAGTCGCCTGTTGCTGGTGATCCTGCCCTTCGCGTTGGTGCTGTTTGCCTACTTCATGGGCTCGGCCGAACGACTGACGGACAACCCCAACGACAAGCTGCTGCCCAGCGCCGTGCAAATGAGCGACGCGGTCAAACGCCTGGCGTTCACCGCCGACCCACGCACCGGCGAATACCTGCTCTGGCAGGACACCGGTGCCAGTCTTCAGCGGCTGGCTATAGGCCTGGGCATCAGTGCATTGGCCGGGCTTTGCCTGGGCATCGCGGCAGGGTCACTGCCGTTGTTCGGCGCACCGTTGTCGCCCCTGCTGACGGTACTGTCGATGGTGCCACCACTGGCGATTCTGCCGATTCTGTTCATCGTTTTCGGGTTAGGGGAGTTGTCGAAAGTGATGCTGATCGTGATCGGCATTACCCCCTGTCTGGCCCGGGATCTGGAACAGCGTGCACGGGAGATTCCGGTCGAATTGCTGATCAAGGCCCAGACCCTCGGCGCCTCGACCTGGACGGTAATTCTGCGGGTAGTACTGCCGCAATTGCTGCCGCGCCTGCTGATATCCCTGCGGCTGATGCTGGGTTCGGCGTGGTTGTTTCTGATCGCCGCCGAAGCCATCGCCTCCACCGACGGTCTGGGTTACCGGATCTTCCTGGTGCGCCGCTACCTGGCGATGGACGTGATCCTGCCTTACGTGGTCTGGATCACCCTGCTTGCCTGGCTGATGGACTGGGGTCTCAAGCGCCTGACTCAAACCGTCTTCCCCTGGTACGAAGGAGCGCGGGCATGAGCTTCATCACAGTCAAAAACGTCTGGCAGCAATATGCCGATCAGGTAGTGCTCGAAGGACTGAACCTACAGGTCAACGAGGGTGAGTTTTGCACACTGGTGGGCGCCTCGGGTTGCGGTAAATCGACCTTTTTGCGGCTGCTGCTGGGCCAGGAAAAAGCCAGTCATGGCGAGATCCTGCTCGATGGCCAGCCGCTGGCCAGCGAACCGGATGCCAGCCGTGGCGTGGTGTTCCAGCGCTACTCGGTATTCCCGCACCTGACAGTGTTGGACAACGTCGTCCTCGGTCTCGAACTGCCGCGCTCGCCGCTGCTCGGACGGCTGTTCGGCAGTGCCAGGCGCGAGGCTCGCGAACAGGCCTCGGTGCTGCTGAAAAAGGTCGGTCTCGGCCACGCGCTGGACAAGTACCCGGCGCAGCTTTCCGGCGGCATGCAACAACGGCTGGCCATCGCCCAGGCACTGATCATGAAGCCCCGAGTATTGCTGCTCGACGAACCGTTCGGTGCCCTCGACCCAGGCATTCGCAAGGACATGCACAACCTGCTACTGGAGCTGTGGCGCGAAACGCAACTGACGGTGTTCATGGTCACCCACGACCTGTCCGAAGGTTTCAGCCTCGGCACGCGTCTGCTGGTGTTCGACAAGGTCCGCCACGACCCGCACGCCCCCGGCGCCTATGGCGCGCGTATCACTTACGACATCCCTTTGAACAGCGACCGCCGCGCCACTCGTGCCGCCGTCGACGCCCTGCCGGCAATGCTGGCGGGCACGCTTCGTATCGCTTAGAGGATTTTGCACATGACAGATTCGACCCAACTGTTCCCGCCCTTCGCCGAAGAAATGCTCCCCGGCGGCGGCCATAGGTCATTCGTTCTGAAACGGGGCCAATTGCTGCGCCTGACCGACCTGCGCGGCGGTGCCAACGTCAGCCTTACGTTGCTCAACGCCAATGAAAGAACCGAACGCCTGAACCTGCCCGACAGCCTCAAATGCCAACACACCGCCAAGCTCACCGCCGGCCATTGCCTGTACTCGGATATGGGCCGGGTGCTTGCGGCAATCACCGCCGACACCTGTGGCTGGAGCGACAGCATCGGCGGCGTGCTCTGCGCTGCGGAGGTGGCGGAAAAATACGGCCAAGGACGTTTTCAGGAATTGCGTAACGGCTTCTACCGTAACGGTACCGACAACCTGCTGGTGGAACTGGGCAAATGGGGATTGGGGATCTGCGACTTGCTGATGACCCTCAACCTGTTCAGTCGGGTCAACGTCGATGACGCCGGGCGTTTGTACTTTATCGAAGGCAATTCCAAGGCCGGCGACTACATCGAACTCTATGCGCCGATGGACACACTGGTAGTGCTCACCGCCCTGCAACACCCGATGGACCCCTCGCCCGAGTACGCGCCCAAACCGCTCAAGCTTAGCTGGATGAACGCCGACGCCAGTGTCGCCGAACACTGCCGTACCTCGCGCCCGGAGAACGAGCGCGGCTTCATCAACACCGACCGTTTGTTCGCCTGAGGACTCCTGCCATGTCACTCGCCATCGCTACTGCTCAACAGCTGCCTGAAACAGCGGTCTACCGCGCCACCATCCCGTCCGGTGAACCCTGGCTGATGGAGGTCAAGGCCGGCCAGACCCTGCGCATCCTCGACCTTGAAGGTAATCAGGCGGTCGACACGTTGTTCTACAGCCTGAAAAACCCCAAGGAACGCTACGACGTACAGCGCACCCTGCGTCGGCAAAACAGCATCTACCTGAGCACCGGCAGCGTGCTCTATTCCAACTTGGGCCAGCCAATGTTGACCATCATCGCCGACACCTGCGGGCGCCACGATACCCTCGGCGGTGCCTGCGCCCAGGAGAGCAACACCGTGCGTTACGCATTGGAAAAACGCTACATGCACAGCTGCCGTGACAACTACCTGCGCGCCTGCGCTCACGACGGGCGGTTGGGCAAGGGCGACATCGGACCGAACATCAACTTCTTCATGAACGTGCCTGTTACCGCCGACGGCGGCCTGACCTTTGAAGACGGCATCTCGGCGCCCGGCAAGTACGTCGACCTACGAGCGGAGATGGATGTGATCGTGCTGATCTCCAACTGCCCTCAACTGAACAACCCGTGCAACGCCTACAACCCGACCCCTGCGGAACTTCTGCTATGGAACTGAAACTCGCCCGCCTGCGCCGCTGGTTGTTTGTCCTGTGCCAGAGCCGATCTGGCCAATGCCTGAAACACCGCCCGTAGGAGCTGCCGAAGGCTGCGATCTTTTAGGGGGGCACTAAGCCCTCAAGAGCAAGATCAAGAGATCGCAGGCTGCGCCAGCTCCTACAGGGGGCAGCATCAACTTCTGTCACCCGGGACGGCCCTGGTGCATTTCGAAAAACTGCGGGACGGCCCGCATCCCAGGTCGGGGCTGAGTGAGCTCGGCCCGCGGGGGTTATGCCATGTTCGAAAAACTCTTGATCGCCAACCGTGGCGCCATTGCCTGTCGCATTCTGCGGACCCTGCGCGAATTGCAGGTCAAGGGCGTTGCCGTGTACTCCGAGGCCGACGCCGCCAGCTTGCATATTCTGCATGCTGATGAGGCCCATAGCCTGGGCGAAGGTGCGGCATCCGGCACTTATCTGGCCGTGGAAAAAATCCTCGCTATCGCCAAAACCAGCGGCGCCACGGCGATTCATCCCGGCTATGGGTTTCTCTCGGAGAACGCTGCGTTCGCCGAAGCCTGCGAAGCCGCCGCAATTGCCTTCGTCGGCCCGACACCCGAGCAGCTGCGAGTGTTCGGCCTCAAACACACCGCCCGAGCCCTGGCCAAACAGCACGGCGTGCCGATGCTCGAAGGCACCGAACTGCTCGACAGCCTCGACGCTGCGCTCGTCGCCGGTGAACAGGTCGGCTACCCGGTGATGCTCAAAAGTACCGCCGGCGGGGGTGGTATCGGCATGCGCGTATGCCACAGTGCCGATGAGTTGAGCGAATCCTTCGAGGCGGTAAAACGTCTGGGGCAGAACAACTTCAGCGACGCCGGGGTGTTCATCGAGAAGTATATCCAGCGCGCTCGCCACCTCGAAGTGCAGGTGTTCGGCGATGGCCAGGGCGAGGTGATCGCCCTCGGTGTACGCGACTGCTCGGTACAGCGGCGCAATCAGAAAGTCCTCGAAGAAACCCCGGCACCGAATCTGCCCGACGGCATGGCCGATGAGCTGTGCGTGGCGGCGATCAAACTGGCGAAAGCGGTAAATTACCGCAGCGCCGGCACTGTGGAATTCGTCTTCGACAGCGAAGCCCAGCGCTTCTACTTCCTTGAAGTGAACACCCGCTTGCAAGTGGAGCACGGTGTCACCGAGCAGGTCTGGGGTGTCGATCTGGTGCGCTGGATGGTGCAACTGGCGGCCGGTGATCTGCCGCCCTTGAGCGAGTTGATCCAAGGTCTGAAACCTTGCGGTCACGCGATTCAGGCGCGGTTGTATGCCGAGGATCCGGGTCGGGACTTTCAGCCGAGCCCCGGGCTTTTGACTGCGGTGAACTTCCCCGCCGCCGACGGTAAACAGCTGCGCATCGACACCTGGGTCGAGGCCGGTTGCGAGATCCCGCCGTACTTCGACCCAATGATCGCCAAGCTCATCAGTTGGGCGCCTGGCCGCGAAGAGGCCTGCACCGATCTGCATCAAGCACTCGGCGACAGCCTGTTGTACGGCGTCGAAACCAACCGCGACTACCTGCGGCAAATTTTACTCGATGCACCGTTCGCCAGCGGCCAGCCGTGGACCCGTTGCCTGGAAGGATTGGTCTATCAAACCAACACCTTTGACGTGCTCAGTGCCGGCACACAAACCAGTGTTCAGGATTACCCAGGCCGCCTCGGTTACTGGGCGGTCGGCGTGCCGCCGTCGGGGCCGATGGACAGCCGTGCGTTGCGTTTGGGCAATCGTCTGCTGGGCAATGACGAAGGTGCGGCGGCGCTGGAAATCACCATGAGCGGGCCGCTGCTGCGGTTCAATTGCGCGGCGGTGGTGGCGGTGACCGGTGCGGTGATTCCACTCACGTTGAACGGCCAACCGGTGCCGATGAACACTACGTTGTTGATCCCGGCCGGTGCGACCCTGAGCCTCGGCACGATGGCCGGCGCCGGTGTACGTAGCTACCTGTGCCTGCGTGGCGGTCTGCAAGTGCCGGACTATCTGGGCAGCAAAAGCACCTTCACCCTTGGCCAGTTTGGTGGTCATGGCGGTCGCGCCTTGCGCGCCGGCGACGTGTTGCACCTGGCCCCGTTAAGGGACGACAGCGCTGGGCAAACCCTGCCCGCCGAGCAGGTGTTGGAGCTGCCAAAAGTGCGGCAGATTCGGGTGATCTACGGCCCTCACGGCGCACCGGAATATTTCACCGAACGCTACATCGAGACCTTCTTCGCCACTCAATGGGAAGTCCACTTCAATTCCAGCCGGACCGGTGTTCGGCTGATCGGCCCTAAACCAGAGTGGGTTCGAGCAGACGGCGGTGAGGCGGGTTTGCACCCATCGAACATTCACGACAACCCTTATGCCATTGGCGCGGTGGACTTTACCGGCGACATGCCGGTGATCCTCGGCCCTGACGGTCCAAGCCTGGGTGGCTTCGTCTGCCCGGTGACGGTGATCGAGGCCGATCTGTGGCAGCTCGGTCAGCTCAAGGCTGGCGACAAGGTGCAGTTCCTGCCGGTCGATCTTGTAGATGCCCGCAAACTTGCCCTGAAATGGGATTCCTGTGGGAGCTGGCTTGCCTGCGAAGAAGTTGATGCGGTGTCTGATCTGGCCCCTTCGCGAGCAAGCCCGCTCCCACAGGGGATTGGATCGCCTGTGATACTGGATATCGGCCAGGACGACACGCGTCTGGTAGCGAGATTGTCTGGCGACACGCATTTGCTGCTGGAAATCGGCGCTCCCGAGTTGGATCTGGTGCTGCGTTTTCGCGCTCACGCCTTGATGCAAGCGCTCGAAGCCAAAGCCTTGCACGGGGTGATCGACCTGACGCCGGGCATCCGTTCCTTGCAAGTGCATTACCAGCCCGAGCTACTGCCGCTGGCCGATCTGCTGGGTATCGTCGCCGGAGAATGGGACGCTGTGTGCGCCGCCAAAGACCTGCAAGTGCCGTCGCGCATCGTCCACTTGCCGCTGTCCTGGGACGACCCGGCGTGCCAGTTGGCGATCGAAAAATACATGACCACCGTGCGCAAGGATGCACCGTGGTGCCCGAGCAATCTGGAGTTCATCCGGCGCATCAACGACCTGCCCAACCTCGATGAAGTGCAGCGCACGGTGTTCGATGCCAGCTATCTGGTGATGGGGCTGGGTGACGTTTACCTCGGTGCGCCGGTCGCCACCCCGCTCGACCCACGACATCGCCTGGTGACCACCAAGTACAACCCGGCGCGGACCTGGACTGCCGAAAACTCGGTGGGCATCGGTGGCGCCTACCTGTGCGTGTACGGCATGGAAGGCCCTGGCGGTTACCAGTTCGTCGGGCGCACGTTGCAGATGTGGAACCGCTATCGCGACGTCGCGGCGTTCGACGGCAAACCCTGGCTGTTGCGCTTCTTCGACCAGATCCGTTTCTACCCGGTCAGCGCCGATGAGTTGCTGCGCATTCGCCGCGACTTCCCGCTGGGTCGCTTCGAACTGAACATCGAACACAGCCAACTGAACCTCGCCGACTACCAGACCTTCCTTGCTCAAGAAGCCGAGAGCATCGCGGCGTTCCGCAAACAGCAACAAGGCGCTTTCAACGCCGAACGCGAACGCTGGATCGCCAGCGGCCAGGCACACTTCGACAGCGAAGAAGCGGTTTCGGAACCGGCCGAAGACGCGTTCCTGGAAGACGGCCAACAGAGCGTCGACAGCCACATCGCCGGCAACCTCTGGCAGGTTCAGGTGCAGACCGGCAGCCGTGTCGCCGCCGGTGATGTGCTGGTGATTCTGGAGTCGATGAAGATGGAAATCCCGCTGCTCGCGCCTATCGCCGGTGTGGTCCGGGAAATCCGTGTGCAACCCGGTTCGGCGGTGCGCGCCGGGCAGCGGGTCGTGGTGCTGGAACTCGACTGAATTCATTCAAACAAGGATTTGAGCCATGAACATCACTCTGCAACTCGACGCTCTGCGCGCCACTTACCGTGCCGGCAGCACAACACCTCGGCAACTGCTGCTAGGCCTGCGAGAAAAAGCCGCCGCGCTGAACCCCGACTATCACCTGTTCATTCACCTGCTCAGCGTCGCGGAACTGGAGCCCTACCTCGCCGCGCTGGACGGCCGCGACATCGACAGCCTGCCGCTATACGGCGTGCCGTTCGCGATCAAGGACAACATCGATCTGGCGGGCATTCCCACCACGGCGGCGTGCCCGGCGTTTGCCTATGTGCCCGAGCGTTCGGCGACCATCGTCGAGCAGTTGCTGGCCCTCGGCGCCATTCCATTGGGCAAGACCAACCTCGACCAATTCGCCACCGGCCTCAACGGCAGTCGCTCGCCCTATGGCGCTTGCCCTAACAGCGTGTTGCCGGAGTACCCGTCAGGTGGTTCCAGCGCAGGCTCGTCCTTGGCCGTGGCATTGGGCGTAGCAAGCTTTGCTCTGGGCACCGACACCGCCGGTTCCGGGCGCGTACCGGCGGCGTTGAACAACCTGGTCGGTTTGAAGGCCAGCAAAGGCCTGATTTCCACGACAGGTGTGGTTCCGGCCTGTCGCACGCTGGACTGCGTCACGACTTTCACCGCCACCGCCGGTGAAGCCAGCCAACTACTGGCGCTGACTGCAAAACTCGATCCGCGTGACGAGTACAGCCGCAGTAATCCATTGTGGAACGACGGCTCGGCGTTCGGTGCCGTGCGGCCGTTTCGCTTCGGCGTACCACGCGCTCGGGACCTGGAGTTTTTTGGCTGTGCCGAAGGTCCGCGGCTGTTCGGCGACGCCATCAATCAGCTCAAGGCGTTGGGCGGCGAAGCGGTGGAGTTCGATCTATCGCCATTCCTCGACGCGGCGCGCTTGCTCTATGAAGGGCCGTGGGTCGCCGAGCGCTACAGCGTCGCCGGTGAATTGCTGGAGCAACATCCCGAAGCCGTGTTGCCGGTGATTCGTGCGGTGCTGGCCAAAGCACCCACGGTGGATGGGGTGCAAACCTTCCGCGCGCACTACCGCCTGCAAACCTTGAAAGCACTTTGCGACAAAGCCTTGGCCGACGTCGATTGCGTGCTCACACCCACCATCGGCCGCCCGGTGACCCTCGCTGAACTGTACGCTGAACCCGTGCTGCGCAACTCCGAACTCGGCTACTACACCAACTTCATGAACCTGCTCGATTACGCGGCAGTCGCGGTGCCCAGCGGCTTCATGGGCAATGGTTTGCCGTGGGGCGTGACGTTGTTCGGCCGGGTGTTCACCGATCAATATCTGCTGAGTCTGGCGGATGGGTTGCAACGGCAACAGGGTTCGACCTCGACAGCCCCGATCAACCCGGCGCGAAATGATCGGGCGCGGCTGGTGGTATGTGGCGCGCACCTGGACGGCCTGGCGTTGAACGGGCAACTCAAGCAGCGCGGTGGACGGCTGATTGAAACCACCCACAGCTCGACGGATTACCGGCTCTACGCCCTGGCCGGCGGCCCACCGTTGCGCCCCGGCATGCTGCGGGTAAGCGAAGGCGGCGTGGCGATTGCGGTGGAAGTCTGGGAGTTGCCGAGCAGCGAGCTGGGCTCGTTTCTGACCGGGATACCTGCCCCATTGGGTCTGGGCAAGGTGCAACTGGCGGACGGTCGCTGGGAGAGCGGGTTTATCTGCGAGCCGTATGGGTTGGAGGGGGCGACGGATATCAGCCATCTGGGCGGCTGGCGGCGGTATCTGCAAAGCCACTGATCAAGCGCATACCGCACTCGTAGCTGTTGGGGGGACGAGTGCGGCTCAAGGACATCGACACTACCAACGGTCAGAAAATCGCCGAGAAAGTTCGTCAATTGATCGAGCGGCAGCGCTATATCTATGAAGGACATGAGCTACAGGTTACCGTCACGCCCTGCACAGCCTGCTGTCACGCGCCGACCAGGCGATGTACCGTGCCAAACCAACCGGCCGTAACCGAACCTGTACGCAAATGACTCACTCCAACCATGAATAAACCTGACTTGTGCCCGGCCTGTGGCACCCGCAACGATTGCAGCCTGGCCGACCCGCGAACCGCCGACCAGGCCTGCTGGTGCTATGGCGTAAGCATCGACCCGGCGGTGCTTCTGGCGCTGCCCGCCGAACTGCGCGACCAGTCGTGCCTGTGCCCGCGCTGTGCTCAGGTCGAGTCGCAGCTGCAAGCAGCCTGCTAGCCTATCGAGTAAGATGCGCGCCCTTTCCCAATCTGCCGACCGTCATGCGCGTTGACCGTTTCCTCAGCAACCTGCCCCGCTACAACCGTAAACAGGTGCGTATGCTGTTGGTCGAACGGCGGATCAAGGTCGACGGGCAGATCGTCAGTGACCCGCACTTCGAAGTGCGCGAGTTCAGCCGTGTCGAGTGCGACGATGAAGTGCTGCAAGCCGGCAAACCACCGCGTTACTTCATGCTGCACAAACCACCAGGCTGCGTCAGCGCCACCCGCGACCCGGAACACCTGACCGTCCTCGACCTGATCCTTGAACCCGACAAGGACGACCTGCATATCGCCGGGCGACTGGACTTCAACACCACCGGGCTGATGCTGATCACCAACGACGGTTCCTGGTCGCGGCGCCTGACCCAACCGCAGACCAAACTGCCGAAGGTCTACTACGTCGAGACCGAACAACCCATCACCGATGAATACGCACAGACCTTCGCCCAAGGCCTGTACTTCGCCTTTGAAGACCTCACCACCCAGCCCGCCGAACTGGTTGTGCTAGGCGAAAAATGTGCGCGGTTGAGCATCGTCGAGGGCCGTTATCACCAGGTGAAACGGATGTTCGGCCACTTCGATAACAAGGTCTTGCGCCTGCACCGTGAGCGAATGGGGCCACTGGAGCTCGATGAAGCATTGAGACCGGGCGAATACCGCCCACTCAGCGACAAAGAAATCCAGCTGATCTGAAGCAAGCGACCGCTGAGCAGAAGTTGTCGAACAATTTACTATCGGCACTTGCGCGATCGCCCCTCCCCTGCTTGAATCAGGACGTCGGCCCAAATGTGACCGACGAGTCACAACATACTTCTAAGAAACTTTTTGTCGGCAGAGAGCCTCGCAGATTTCACCTCTCCCGACAGACTGCCCGCCAATAACAATACCCGTCGACCAGCCTTCACCGGATCGACATGGGCTCAAAAAATTCCAGGCGTATGCCTACCTGTCACAAAGCTCGTGCAATCTCATTGCGCGCATACCCGCTTGCCAGGAGTCTTATGACATGAGGCCAGAAATCGCTGTGCTGGATATACAAGGTCAGTACCGGGTTTACACGGAGTTCTATCGCGCAGACGCCGCAGAGAAGACCATCATTCTGGTCAACGGCTCGATGGCCACCACTGCATCGTTTGCACAAACCGTGAAAAACCTGCACCCGCAATTCAATGTGGTGCTGTACGACCAGCCCTACGCGGGCAAGTCAAAAGCCCACAATCGGCACGAGAAAATGCTCACCAAGGAAGTCGAAGGGCTGATCCTTCTTGAGCTGATCGACCATTTCGCCGCCGAACACGTGCTGTCGTTTTCCTGGGGCGGTGCCGCAACCCTGGTCGCCCTGGCCCATCGGCCACGGCGCATCGAAAAAGCTGTGATCAGCTCGTTCTCTCCGGAGATCAATGAGCACATGCGCGATTACCTTGAACGCGGTGTCAATTACCTCGGTAGCCGGGACGGTGATCGGGTCGGCACACTGGTGAACAGCACCATCGGCAAGCACCTGCCGACGCTGTTCAAGCGCTTCAATTATCGTCACGTCAGCAGCCTGGCCGAGCATGAATACGGGCAGATGCACTTCCACATCAGCGATCTGCTCAACAGCGATCGCCAATGCTTTCTGAGCGCCGCGGAGAAAATCGACGTGCCGGTGCTGTTCATGAACGGCGAATGGGACGAGTACACCGCCGTCGACGGCGCCCGACTGTTCGCCAACCACGTGCAGCACGCCACCTTCAGCACCCTGCAGGCCACCGGCCACTTTCTCGACATGGAACACAAAGCCGCCTGCCGAGACAGCCGCAATGCACTGCTGGGCTTCCTGAAACCGGCGCAACACGAAAGCCGACCGCGTTACCACTACGTCCAGGACCAACATGCATTGGCCATTTGAAACAGCGTCCTCGCGAGCAACCTCGTCTTCCTAGGTACACACATTACCTATAGGAACGAGGCTTGCCCGCGACAGACCGCAACACAGTTTCAAACCCTGTGTACCTCCGCCATCGCCCGCGCTGAACCCAGCTGCCGACGAGGCATGCCCTTGCCCGTCCAAACCTGCAAAAACCCACGTAAACACAGATCCGCCAAAGAAAAACTTCAAATCCCCGGCCACATCTGGTACAAAGTCAGCCGCTCTGAGCGGGTGTCGTATAATGGCATTACTCCAGCTTCCCAAGCTGATAACGAGGGTTCGATTCCCTTCACCCGCTCCAATCAGATTTCAGTCTCACGTCATTTTTTGACGGGGGATGCAGGTAAAGAAAAAACCGGCCTTGATGGCCGGTTTTTTCGTATCTGGGGTTTGGTGGAATCGAGCTCTGAGGCATCCCCCCACTTTCGTCCGTTGTCCGCTGATCGATGAGTAAGTGCTCTCGGGGCGTTAGCGACTACCCTGAAGTCTGTTAGCGTTTTTTTCTAAAAACACGGATTTATTATCAAATTTCATCAAGCGTTAACATTTTCACACCTACGAAAATTAGCGTTTTCGCACGGGACTCGCAGCAACTTCATCTTCGATGAATACGAAGACGCGTGCTTTGCCTGGCGCTATCTCGATCTGACCGAACACGTCCTGTACACCGCACGTGTCGTCGAGCACACGATTCGAAAGGAGATGGCGGATGAAGCCAGAGTACTGGTGATCTTTCAGCAAGCTCAGGACCGGCTGAAAGAAGTACTGGAAATGCCAGACCAGGATGCGAACCGCATCATCCGCTCCATCAAGGAGAACGGCTGGGTGGTGTCCGGCAAGCTAAAGAAAGGGTACCCGCAGCTTGAAGATGAACGCATGGCAGAACGCGTTGTGGAGGCCGTGCGTTCTGCGTTTGAGGATCGTGAGATGGGGGGCGGTGAAGAGTGATTCTACGGCGAGGTGGATTAATGCCAGCCAAATTCAGTGTCGACCACCCATTTACTGGTGGCACAAAGAAGCCAATTTCCGAAAAGGCAATGCCCTACACGACGCTAGGAATTGTCCGTACACTTGCGCATTGCTGTGCATTTGCAACGAGGCCTATAGTCGAGCCGGCGCCATAATGGCGCTTCGGGTTTGGCGACTCGATGCCAATGTACAAAAGCCTCCGATCGGTTTTCGGATCGCTTTAAAGCACTTAGCTGCCTGCTTTTTGGTAGCTGTGCGCGGGAGATCTTCGGGTCTGCCGGGTTGTCCATTGTCCGGTTCGCCAACCTGCGTACAGCTGCCACCCATTTCGTTTGGCGACGGTTGAGTGGTAGACCTCTTTACCCAATGGAGCTCTACTCATGAATGAATACATGGCCTTAACCAGCAATGCCGACGATCTACCCTCCCTGTTCGTCAACACCACTCAACCGCTGCATTCACTGCTCAGCACGGCCAGCTACAGAATCCGAGCCGTGACGCAGGTTCTTGAAAACCTCGCGATGCGGGGTGACATCACCACTGACTCGGTCATTCTCAGCGACTTCGCATTGCTCTGCTGCATACCTTTGCGCGACGGTTGCGACGTACTGGATGTCATTGCGCGACGTATGGATGCAGAACCGTCCTGACGTCACAAGGGGCGCTGTTTCGGCGCCCCTTGTGTTCAAGCGGATGTCATGCAGCGTGCTGAGCCCTCCCGGTTTTCCGACAGTTCTAAACTGGAGTTTGGCCGATTTCAGGACCTGTTTTCGGCCTCGTTGGGCGAATCTGCTGCCGCCGCCGCGATGCAGAATTCGTCGGCGCGCGCCAGGCCCTGGCGCCGCCCCTAGATCTTGACACCGCAAACCATGCATGCTAGCGAGTGCTATACTTCTTTCGAATTGCATGAAATGTGCAACGTTCCCCACGGGCACAGATACCGACTGCAAATCTCAGTTAACGGCTGCAGGACAGGAGAGGTCTACAGCAAACACGAGACGGGAGGTGTAGCGTGAATCGACACTATTACATCAGTGACAATCTCGACGATCTTGAAACCGTTGAAAATGAATTGGAAGCCAACGGCATCAATACCGAACAAATTCATGTGCTCAGTGAAAAAGTTGCTGATGTTGAAGAGCATCACCTCCACGAAGTTAACTCGTTAATGAAACAAGATACTGTTCACTCTGGCGAGATTGGTGCGGTGGTCGGTGTGCCACTCGCGGCGCTGGTCCTTGGCGGCGCTTATTGGCTGGGCTGGACCAAATCCGCCGCAGGATGGGTGCCTTTTATCTTCCTTGCCATTGTTATAGCGGGCTTCTGCATCTGGGAAGGCGGCTTTTTGGGTATCCAGGTGCCAAACACTCACTTCCGCAATTTTAAACAGGTGGTAGACGAGGGCAAACATATCTTCTTCGTGGATGTTGAGCCGGATCAGGAATCGGTATTGGACCGGGTAATCGAACATCATCCAAGGCTGAAGAGTGCTGGCACGGGAACGGCAGCCCCCCACTGGACCGTAGCCTGGCAGCACAAATGGCATCAGTTCAAGCGAGTGATATCGGGTTAGCCCCTGGAGGCTTGAGGCCATCCGGAAGTGCCATCCGGAAGTTACTTATTGGCCGAAGAAAATGACCCGGCTGAGGAAAACATAGTCTGCCTCGGTGGCCATCAGTCCGACGAGCACCAGTAAACATAAAGGTGGCACCAATATGGCGTAGACCATGGCCAACCGTTCCCAGGCCATATGCATGAAGATGGAGACAATTAAACCTGCCTTCAACAACATGAGCGTGATAATCAGGAACCACCTGACGTAGCCCTGAAAGTGAAAATAGTCGACAAGATACGACAGCGTGCTGAGGACGAATAACAGCCCCCATACTTTAAGGTACAAACTGATTGGATGTTGCTGACCCTGAGCATGCGCCATCATCAGTGCTCCTCTTCAGAACCTGTTCACGATCTACCATAAATAGAAGAAAGCAAAAATAAACACCCACACCAAGTCTACGAAGTGCCAGTAAAGCCCGGCTATCTCGACGATTTGATAGTTTCCGGAGCGCTCATAATCTCCGCGCAATACTTTCAGCGCCACAATGCTGAGGTAGATGACGCCGACTGACACATGCAGTCCGTGAAAACCGGTAATCATGAAAAAGCTGGCACCAAATTGCGCCGCCCCCATGGGGTTCCCCCAGGGACGCACCCCTTCTGCGATGAGCTTGCTCCATTCAAATGCCTGCATGCTGACGAAGGTCACACCAAAGGCTGCGGTCGCCAGCATCAGGGCTGTGGTTTTCGCGCGATCACGGCGATAGGCGTAATTAACTGCCATGGCCATGGTGCCACTGCTACTGATCAGCACAAAGGTCATGATGGCGATCAGAATAAGTGGGATTTCTCTACCGCCGATCGTCAATGCGAAGACTTCACTGGGGTTCGGCCAGGCGCTGGTGATGGTCATGCGTACCGACATGTAGCCGGTTAAAAAGCAGGTGAATACAAAAGTATCGCTGAGCAGGAATATCCACATCATCGCCTTGCCCCAGGGGACCTGCTTGAAAGCCTCTCTATCCGAGGACCAGTCGCTGGCGATGCCCTGCCATCCCGATGCAGGCGGCGAGCTGGGTGGGTTGGATGAACTGGACTCGACTGGGGCTGGTGGGTGCGATGCCATGGCTTTTCACCTCAGGCCGCAGAATCTGGCGATGGCTTCATAGGTTGCCGGCGTGCTGGTCAGCAGAGCGAATAGCACGAACCAAAGACCGAGCAAGTAATGCCAATAGATGGCACAGAGCTCTACGCTGGCGCTGAGTTGCGGCAACGGCACGTGATGCAGGAATTTAGCGACGGTTCTGCTCCAGGCTATCAGCCCGCCCAGCAGGTGGAACCCATGCAGGCCGGTCAACAGATAGAAGAAACTGTTGGCCGGATTGCTGGCGACAAAGTAGCCCCAGGCGACAAACTGCTGCCAGACCCAGAGTTGTCCCGTCAGAAAGGCAACTGCAAATACGCCCCCCAACGCAAAGCCGATGACAGTTGCGTCCAGTCGAGCCTGTCGGGCGGCCATACGCGACCACTGCAGTGCAATGCAACTGAATACCAGAAAGGCCGAATTCAGCCATAGCTGCCATAGATTGGCTAACGGCGCCAGGGGCTCTGTCAGAGGTAGCCAGTCGGCCATCTGTGAGCGCTCGATAAAGGCGACCAGGAAGAGAAAGAATAACGAGCTCACCACGGCCAGAAACAAGCGCAGGCCTATTCTTGCGTTTTGGATTCTATCGGCACCCTCGGCGGCCTGAATACCCTCAGGATCGCGACTCCAACTGCCGCCGGGGTCAGCGCTGTCGGCGTTTCTCAATAGCAGTCTGTTCATGTTTTAACGTCCGCTATCCTGGTTCCGGCGCTGAGTTGCCGCATCTGCTCCAGCTCCTCGTCGGAGACCGTTTGCGGAACGAAATCCTGTTCTATTCCCGGCACGCTGTAGTCATAGGCCCAGCGATGCACGACCGGCAGCTTCGCTCCCCAGTTACCGTGTATCGGCGGGGTGTTCGGCGTTTGCCATTCCAGACTGGCCGCGCCCCAGGGATTGCTGCCTGCGGGCTTGCCTTTAAATACACTCCAGGCCAGGTTGAACAGGAACAGCAGTTGGGAAACGCCGACGATCAATGCGACCACCGTAATGAAGGCATTCAAGTCTTGCGCCGACTGCGGGATGAACGCGTAGTTGTCATAGGCGTAATAGCGGCGTGGCATGCCCTGGAAACCCAGGTAGTGCATGGGGAAGAAGATGGCGTAGGTGCCCAGAAAGGTAATCCAGAAATGCAGCTTGCCCAGGGTGTCGTTCGTCATGCGCCCGGTTACTTTCGGGAACCAATGATAAATGCCGCCGAACACCACCAGTACCGGTGCGACACCCATGACCATATGAAAATGGGCCACGACGAAATAGGTGTCCTCGAGCGGAATATCCACAATCACATTGCCGAGAAACAACCCGGTCAGACCGCCGACCAGGAAGGTGACGATAAAGGCCAGGGCAAACAGCATCGGCACGGTCAGATGGATGTCGCCCCGCCACAGGGTCAGCACCCAGTTGTAGACTTTCAGTGCGGTCGGCACCGCGATGATCAAGGTAGTGGTGGCGAAGAAAAAGCCAAAGTACGGGTTCATTCCGCTGACATACATATGGTGCGCCCAGACCACAAAACTGAGTACGCCAATCGCAATAATGGCCCACACCATCATTCGGTAGCCGAAGATACTTTTACGCGCATGCGTGCTGATCAAGTCGGAGACCAGACCAAACGCGGGAAGAGCAACGATGTAGACTTCCGGGTGACCGAAGAACCAGAATAGATGCTGGAATAATATTGGGCTGCCACCTTGGTGATTGAGTTGCTGCCCCAGCGAGATGATCGCCGGTATGAAGAAGCTGGTGCCCAACAGTTTGTCAAACAGCATCATGACCGCACTGACAAACAACGCCGGGAAGGCCAGCAAGGCCATAATCGAGGCCATGAAGATTCCCCATACGGAGAGCGGCATGCGAAACAATGTCATGCCGTGCGTGCGCGCCTGCAACACCGTGGTGACGTAGTTCAACCCGCCCATGGTGGCTGCGACAATAAAAATCGCCAGCGAGACGAGCATCAGTACGATGCCCCAATCGGTCCCCGGTGTCCCCTTGGTAATGGACTGTGGCGGATAGAGCGTCCAGCCCGCACCGGTGGGGCCGCCAGGGACAAAGAAACTGGCGAGCAACACCAGTACCGCTAGCAGGTAGAACCAGTAACTCAGCATGTTGACATAGGGGAAGACCATGTCACGGGCGCCCACCATCAGTGGGATCAGATAGTTGCCGAAGCCACCCAGAAACAAGGCTGTCAGCAAATAAATGACCATGATCATGCCGTGCATGGTCATCGCCTGATAGTAAGTGCTGGCGTCCATGAACCCCAAACTACCGGGGAAGCCTATCTGCATGCGCATCAAGTCGGACAACATTAGGGCTATAAGACCCACGAATAAGGCCGTCAAGGAATATTGAATGGCTATGACCTTGTGGTCCTGACTCCAGATATATTTGGTCAGGAAACTTCCGGGTTCGTGCAGTGCTTCCGTTTCGGCTTGCTCCGCATAGGCCATCACGTCATCCTCCTGCTGAAGTTTCGGTGTACTTCTGGCTGCTTTACGGCTGCTTTCCTGGCTCCGCCTTGCTCGCATCAGCGTCGGCATTCGCCATGGATTTGATAAAAGCGATCAGTGCATTCAACTCCTTATCGCTCAGTGCAAAGGTCGGCATGACGGGTGCATAGCCCTTGATGATTCTGGAATTGGGCTTAAGAACCGCTTCTTTGATATAGCCCTCATCGACCTTTATCGTCGTACCGTCGGCAAAGGTTTCTGTCTTGCCGTACAGGCCCTGCCAGCTGGGGCCGACGCCCTTACTGCCATCGACACTGTGGCAGGCCAGACAGCCGAACGACTTGGCCAGCCGCTGTCCCTGCGCCACCAGGTCGTCACCTGGGCTCGACGCTTCGCCGGCAGAAAGTTCGCCGCCTTGGCGCGCAGTACCCAGTGATTTGATCAGGGTGACGAGAGCACCCAGTTCATCTTCATTGAGAGTATAGGCCACCATGACCGGCGGGTAGCCCTGCACCCGTCGCGCCTTCGGATCGAGGATCGCCGCTTTCAGGTAGGCCTCATCGACCAGCACACTGGTGCCATCGGCAAGCTGTTCGGTGCGGCCGTACAACCCCTTCCATCCCGGACCGAGACTGGCACTGCCATCCTGGCTATGGCAGGCACTGCAGCCGTGCTTTTCGACCAACAGGCGGCCTTTTTCCAGCACGCTGTCCCGACTGGGCTTGGCAGCTGCCGTTAATGTTTGCGCAAAAGTCGGTTGGCTGCTCAGCCATTGATCGAAAGCGTCCTGTTCGTCCACGATCATATGGCCGCGCATGTTGTAATGCCCTACGCCACAATATTCAGCGCAAAGGACTTCATATTTCCCGATTTTAGTCGGTGTAAACCAAAAGTACGACACCATCCCTGGCACCATGTCCATCTTGCTGCGCATTTGCGGCACATAGAAATTGTGCAACACATCTTTAGAACGCAGTAAAACCTTTACCGGCTTATTGACCGGAAGATGAACTTCACTGCTTATTACAAGCACATCGTCCTGCCCGGCAGGATCATTGGGATCAAGGCCGAAGGGGTTGGTGGAATCAACAAACTTGATATCCGATCTGCCCAGCTTCCCGTCCTGGCCGGGAAAACGAAAGGCCCACTGCCACTGCTGGGCGACCACTTCAAGTTCATAAGCTTTTTTCGGTACTCGGACAAAATCACTGTAAACAACCAGACCTGGCGCCAATAATCCGACAATACCTACCGAGGTAACTATAACTAACCATAATTCCAACTTTTTATTTTCTGGCTGATAGGCCGCCTTGGCCCCCTTCTTGTGACGATAACGCATCACGGCTACCGCCATAAATACCGTGACAGCGATGAAAAATATTCCGGTAATGATCAGGGTGATGAACAGGGTGGTGTCTATTGACCCCCAGTTGGAAGCTGCCGGTGTCGCCTGCCAAGGCGCTAGTATGTTGAACAGCACTGAGGCAACAACGATTAGAATCAAGATAATTGCCAGTGCCATTTTCTCTTCATCCTGTTCCTGTTACTCGCTGGTTACGCAAAAGCATCGCCACTCAACAGCATCGTCAAATTAATATCAATCTGACGTTCCAGCAGGATCGACAAGTACCACCACTCCTGATGGCAAAGTCAGCAAGAAGTATAGTTCAGGAACGGAACGAGCGCTTTTCCTGAAGAACCTGATACCCGGATATTCCAACTTCAACATCAAGTTAATTGTTTAAACCTGTTCGCTATCTATAACTGTAGGTATTCAGCCTAACGTCTCCCGGGACTAAATTAGGCGTAGCGACTTTTTTCCGATCAGTCAAAATGATTAGGGTCGAGCCCGACCTCCCTCAAGCAAGGCCCGGTTGCCAGCTATACTTAATTTCCGATTACGGACGGTAGAGATCGGCCAGAAGCGGCCCGAGCTACAGAGTCCAGCAGTCCACTACGGAGGTTTCGTCATGAGCGCCTTGACGATCGAAGGCTGGTGCAAAATCAGCGGCAACCAAAAGTCCATCCCGGTGGGGGAGATCCATTTTGACGTCGACGGCCCTCTTCATCTGCGCCTGGAGGAAGCTGAGGAACGCCTGCAGAAGACCCATGAGCCTGAAGCCATGGTCGATGTGGACATGAGTTCAATGGATTTGATCGTGCCAGAGGGATACGGCCCCTTGTCCGACTGCCAAATGCGCGTCTATTTGCAACACGAGCGCGGTCAGTTCCATCTGGTCGGACATCGAGCGAGCGATGGCAGCTTGATCTATACCAACGCGGTTTTGATTGATCAGTTGCTTGAGTAGCGACTACGTGATTCTCGGCATCGGTTTTTCTCTGTGGAGGTAACGCTGTGCTGAAAACTCACCTTTTAAGCAGTACCAGTCGATGACTTCCGTTCGGAGTCTTCAGCTTTGGGTCCAGGCTGTGTGAAGCGTCCAACGTCGCGATGGCTTGACGGGGGGATGCAGGGACAAGAAAAACCGGTCCTCAGTGGCTAATGCCGATCAGTTAAGCGAAATCCATGTGGGAGCGGGCTTGCTCGCGAAGGCGGTGTGCCCGGCAACATTAATGTCGACTGACACTCCCTCTTCGCGAGCAAGCCCGCTCCCACAGGTTCCGCACCTTAACTGACTGGTATTGGTCCTCAGTGGCTGGTTTTTTATGCCCGCCATTCAGCAAAAACACGCGTTGCGCTGGCGTTGAAGGAATCAGAAACACTCCAGCGCTTCTCCCGAACGCCACGCCTTGCTGTGGTTCCTACACTGTTCCCTACCATTCATCCGCTCTGTCGCCGCCAGTGGTGGTTATAGTGTTGATAACTAATTTTCAGTAGGTATAGTAACCACCTACACAGCACAGGGAAGTGATGTGAATAGCCGATATTTGATAACCCAAATCGTCGCAGACGGCTGGTATCTGGTACGGGTCAGGGGCAGCCACCACCACTTCAAGCATCCAACGAAGCCCGGGCTGGTCACCGTCCCACACCCGAAAAAGGATTTACTGACGAAGACTGCCGTCAGCATCTTGCAACAGGCCCTGCTGTATTGAATCGGCGCACAGCACCCAGAGGACAACGAACATGCTCTACCCAATTGCGATTTCAATGGGCGATAACGAACACGCCTGGGGCGTGGAAGTGCCGGACATTCCGGGTTGCTTCTCGGCTGGCGATGACCTGGACGATGCGATCGCCATGGCGCGCGAAGCCATCGAAGGCCACTTCGAAATACTCGCCGAAGACGGCTCGGCGATTCCGCCCGCCAACAAAGTCACCGTGCACGCGGCCAATCCGCAGTACGCCGGCGCCACCTGGGCATTGGTGGACATCGACGTCACCAAGTACCTGGGCAAGGCACAGAAACTCAACATCACCCTGCCCGGCTACCTGCTGACCCGTATCGACGAATACGTACTGCATCACCCGGAGGAGAAAAGTCGCTCTGGCTTTCTGGCCTCGGCGGCGTTGAAAGTGTTGCAACAAGGCTGATGCGCCCAGTAGCGGAGCGAGGCTTAGCGGGTCGCGACAATGAACAAACGCGGGAACGGCAACAACACCGAGCCATCGGCCAATACCGGGAAGAAAGGCTCTAGCGCTGCCAGATAGTGCTCGAGGTACTGCACCTTTTCTGCCTCGTCGAGCGGTTCAAGAAACGGTCGCAAGCCGCTGCCCTTGAACCACTCGACCACGGCCGCAGGACCACCCGCCAGCGGATGATGGTACGTGGTGCGCCACACATCGACCCGCAAGCAGCAGGCACGCAGTATTTGGTAGTAACCGTTGGCATCATCCAGGGTAGTGCGTTGCCCGGCGACATCCGCCAACTTGCTGGCCCAAGGACCACTGCTGGCGACTTCACGCATCATCCGATGCGACGGTTGATCGAGGTTGTCGGGCATTTGAATTGCCAGGCTGCCACCCGGCGCGAGTTTGGCCACCAGCGACGGCAACAGCGTGGCGTGGTCGGGTAGCCACTGGAACACCGCGTTGGCAAAGATCACATCGAACGGGCCAGACTCGCTCCAGGTGGCAATATCGGCGGTGTCGAAACGTACGCCCGGCAAGCGTTTGCGGGCAGCGTCGATCATATCGGCCGAGCTGTCGAGCCCACGCACCGCGGCGTTGGCAAAGCGCTGCACCAGCAATTCGGTGGAGTTACCGGGGCCGCAACCGACGTCAATCACCGAACGCGCATCGGTGTTGGGGATCGCAGCCAGCAAGTCGCGCGCCGGGCGCGTGCGCTCATCTTCGAAAGCCACATACTGTTTGGCAGACCAGCTCATCGCGTACTCCTGTGACGGGTCAGGATATGAGCGACGCGCTAGACTCTGCGTTTCGCTCGTGGGGCGCCAGTAAGCGACAGCCCTGCCAAGTTCGTCAAGACTCGGGTGGATGATGTGGTGAAGGTGCTTACGCCGATGTCGGGTAAGTCCGGTCGGTAGAGTTCAATGCCAGCTCGAAGGCCAAACGTGCCCTCTCTCGCAAGGGGGACGCGATTCGCGTAGCAGCTGCCGAAGGCTGCGTTCGGCTGCGCAGCAGTCGTAAACCCTGAATCCACGGTTAACCTGAAGGAACGCGTTGCCTGATTTTACGAGCGCTGCGCACTCGAACGCAGCCTTCGGCAACTGCTACGGATCGGTGTCAATTCTGCGAGGCCGTGACAACGGCACACAAAAAAAAGAGCGACCCGAAGGTCGCTTTTTTTGGTTTGGCGAAACGCTGGATCTAGTGGACCCAGGCCCCGCCTTGCCAATGCCAGCCATCGTTGCGCTGTTCCCAATGCGGGTGCACGTAACGATAGCCCCGGTGTTCCGGTTCCCAGTGCCCGCGAACGGCGACATAACGTCCGCCTTCCCAACGCCAGTAACCGCGCGACCAGACATAACCCTGCCGGCCCTCTGGCTCCACCTCAATGACACGCACCGGTGGCGGCTGCGGTGCGATCACTTCGACGTACTCGCGTGGTGGCGGGCGCCGGTCGTGAACTACCCGCTCCTGTACACAACCGGAGGCCGCGATGACCACTGCTACCAATGCCGCGTAACGTAACAACATGCTGCCTCCTGAGGCTCATTGACCAATAGAGTAACCCCGTAAAACCATGCCCCCTTTACCGCCGCGCTCCTGCTTGGCGTATGAATATTTGTACCAGCAGATATCTGTCTAATACCTGAACCCACCCACTGGAAGTATGTAAAGAAAAGTTGACCTTCCACCGCTCGCAAAACCTGCGAGAAAAAGTGGAACGCCTTCTTTATTGAGCTGTTCTAGATGCACGTTATTCAGCATCGCGTCAGCTACACGGGTAGAAACTACACTGGCTGCTGTCGACGTCTCTCTTGATACTCGGGAACCTCCTACATGCACGTGCCACATGCCGTTTTGCGCCCGTTGTGTCTGTCGGCCTGTTTGCTGTTGTTTCCCTCCCTGGCCTTAGCCGGCACGCCCGCTGCGCTCAACCCGAGCGACATTGCCTGGCTACGCCGCGATGGCTTCGACCTGGATGCCGCCAACCTGGCGCGTTTGCGCAGCATGGGCCGCGAGGGTCTGCTTCAAGCCCAATTGGCCGACCGCATCAACGACCCGCTGCCGCCAGCGATCAACGCGCTGCTGCACAGTTATCCGGTGCTGAGCACGCCGCCCGAATCCTTGCTGCTGGCGTTCAAGAGCCAGCAGGAACAGCTCAAGGCCATGCCCGAAGGCGACGCCAAAAACGCCGCGAAAAAGGACGCACAACAACAAGCCAGCGAACTCGCAGAGCAAGCGCGTGAAGCGGTGCTGTTGCGTGCGGTGTATGGGCCCAATCAGCTCAAGGAGCAGTTGGTGGGTTTCTGGCTCAACCACTTCAGCGTATTTCAGGGCAAAGCTCGGGTACGGGTGCTGACGGCGGACTACGCCGAACACACGATCCGTCCACACGCCTTGGGCAAGTTCAAAGACCTGGTGATGGCTACTCTCAAGAGTCCGGCAATGCTTGAGTACCTGGACAACGCGCAAAACGCCCAGGGCAAAGTCAACGAAAACTACGCCCGCGAACTGATGGAGCTGCACACGCTGGGCGTCGGTTCGGGCTATACCCAGCAAGACGTGCAGCAACTGGCGTTGATTCTGACCGGCGCCGGACTGATGCCACTCGATGGTCGGGTGCAGAAGTTTCCTCCTCGGCTACAAGCCTTGGTGGTGCGAGAGGGGCTATTCGAGTTCAATCCGCGTCGTCACGATTTCAGCGACAAGGTGCTGCTCGGCCAACCGATCAGAGGCAGCGGTTTTGACGAGATTCGTCAGGCCGTAGAATTGATTACCCGGCAGAAAGCCTGTGCGCATTTTGTCTCGCAACAGTTGGCCGAATACTTCGTGGCCGATCAGCCGCCGCCGGCGCTGGTGGAACGGATGGCCAAGACCTTTCAGAACAGCGACGGCGATATCGCCCAAGTGATGCACACGTTGTTCGAGTCCAAGGAGTTACTGCAAGGCGTCGGCACCAAGTTCAAGGACCCGATACAGTTTGTGGTGTCGGCGGTGCGGCTGGCCTATGACGGTAAACCGCTGGCCAACGCCAAGCCGATGATCAATTGGCTCAACCAGTTGGGGCAGCCGGTGTTCGGTCGCGTGACACCGGATGGCTGGCCGCTGGAATCCAGCGGTTGGTCGAGCTCAGGGCAGATGTCCAAACGCTTCGAAATCGCTCGAGCAATCGGGCGCGGGGATAACCGTTTGTTTACCCCGGAAGGTAGCAACCTGCCCGGGCCCGGATTTCCGATGATCACCACACCGTTGTTCTACGAGGCCATCTCTCCACACCTTTCAGCAGCGACCCTTGGCGCGCTGAACAAGGCCGTGTCGCCTCAGGAATGGAATACCTTTTTGCTCGCCTCGCCTGACTTCAATAACCGCTAAGCTGCGTAATGAGGTGCCGCCATGAATCGTCGAGACCTGCTGATTGCCGCTGCGGCAGCCGCGACTCTGCCGTCCTTGTCGTTTAGCGCGAAGCTGTTTGCCGCTCCCGTTTCGGCGCCGCGTTTTCTGATCGTCTTTCTGCGCGGCGGCTACGACTGCAACAACCTGCTGGTGCCCTATTCCAGCGATTTTTACTACGAGTCGCGTCCGACTCTCGCAATTGCCCGGCCCGATTTGCATAACCCCAACAGCGCGATTGCACTGGACGGCCATTGGGGCCTGAACCCGGTTTTACGTGATTCGATCTACCCGTTATGGCAACGCAAACAGATTGCCTTCGTGCCATTCGCCGGCACCGACGACTTGTCCCGCAGTCACTTCGAAACCCAGGACAACATCGAGTCCGGCGAACCGACCCAACAGCGCAACCGTTACGACTCGGGCTTTCTCGCACGCTTGTCGCGTCAGGTGCCGAACAGCGCGCCCATTGCCTTTACCGATGCCTTGCCCCTGAGTTTTCAGGGTGGCAGCGCCATTCCCAACATTTCGTTACGCGGCAATTCGAAACCGACCTTCGATGCTCGGCAGTCGGCGATTCTCTCGTCGATGTACAAAAACACACCCTACGCGGCCTCCGCAGCCGATGGCCTTGAACTGCGCCAGCAGGTGTCAAAGGATCTGCAAGACGAGATGGTCAAGGCCAATCGTGGTGCGCCGAATGCGCAGAACTTTGCTACGCAGACCCGGCGCATGGCGACACTGATGCGCGACCAGTACCGACTGGGTTTCGTCGATGTCGGCGGCTGGGATACCCACGTCAATCAAGGCAGCACCAGCGGCCAATTGGCCAACAACCTGGCAAACCTCGGTGAAGGTCTGGTCGCCTATGCCCAGGCTCTGGGTGATGAATGGAACAACACCACCGTAGTAGTGGTCTCGGAGTTCGGCCGCACCTTTCGTGAAAACGGTTCCAGGGGCACTGACCACGGGCATGGCACGGTCTATTGGGTACTCGGCGGCAATGTTCGCGGCGGGCGCATCGTTGGCGAACAAGTGGCAGTCAACCCGCAAAGCCTGCTGCAAAACCGGGATTACCCGGTGCTCAACAATTACCGGAACCTGCTCGGTGGTTTGCTTGGCCGGACATGGGGCTTGTCCGCTTCGCAGTTGCAGAACGTATTTCCAGGAGCGCGTCCGGATGCATTGCAGTTGTTGTGATCAGCGTAAGAAACATGCATCACCACACGTAGGAAATTTCATCTAACAATTCCCCCGGCAACCCTCACACAGACCTCGGTTATAAACGTGGGCGATCGCTTCTAGATGTAACGGAGCACCGTCTACTACAACAAGAGAGTGACTACTGTGCCGAGAAACTCCGGATCGAATGCGGGCAAAGGCCCCATGCCCATCGTGCCGTCTCCTGCAACGCCAAACACGCCGCCTGCGGGTCAAAAGCCCAGGAGCAGCAGTGTCTTTCCCCGAGTCGAAAGTCCCCTGGCCTCTTCATCAAGCGCATCCGCGCCACCCCCTCGACCAGCGCCCACCATCGCACCAAAACCCACAGCGTTTTTAGTCCCCAAGCTATGTACCGTGTGCAAATCCAATCACCAAGGCCCCTGCCCGACTCAACCTTCCAGCGCGGCATCATCCTCTTCGCAAAAACCGGCTTCGGCGCTGGAAATGTATGAACAGCACCAGGCGAACTATCAGCCACAGAACCGGACTCAGCCGTTCGAGATCATGCAATCGGTCACGGACGACAGTCTGAAATTCAGCAACAAGAAAGCGACCGACGCTGAGCTCGCCAAAGTCGCGGACAAGAAATTCACCCTCCGGCACTACACCACGTCAAAGGACGGTCCCCCGCCGTTCAACACCATTTCATCGAACTTTGAATTGGTGCACCACAAGATCAAAACCCTGCAAAGAACCCAGGGCAGCAACACCAACCAGGATGATTGGGTGCGCCTGGGCAACACAGCGTTTACCTTCTTTCTGTTGGCAATCGACGGCGAGGTAGCGAACCGAAAATTCCTCGCGGGCGCGACGCATTACGCGGAAATCGACCCGGAAAATCTGGGGCAGATGACGGCGGCGAGCCTGGAAAATGCGGAGTTTTTCGCCTCGCCCGACTTGCTCCACACCAAGGATCTGTCGAGTGCCAAAGCCATCAAGGGTCCCTTGAAAGACCTCAAGGCGCTGATGGTCGCAAGCTCCGGACTCAAGGCCATCAGCCTCGGTCGTACACCTGCGCAAGGCCTGCTCAAAGCCATCGACGATCAGTTCTCCGGCACCCTGGAAGTGAAGCTGCCGGGATCGGTAATCGTTACTCAATGGCACACGATTTAGACGGAAATAGCGACGTAGCAAACGTTCTGGATCGCTGTTTCCTTATCGCCAAATCATCGGAAGTTAGAAGCAAAACGACCGCTCGTCGAACTAAACGCCCTCTGTTTTGACAGCTTCAGATCGGCATCTATAGTGCAGACGCGGCCTGTTGGAAGGAACCCAGACCCGTCACTTTTGTAGGCAAGGAGCCAGGCCAGCTCGTACCCTGTGATCGGTGGGTTCCCCGTAGTAGCGCGCTTACAACAGCCGCAAGGCAATCAAGCGTTGTTGCGTCTGGTAGATGCCAGGCGCTCACTATGATCAAGGAGCTTTACTATGTCTCGAGTCACGGATGTGCTTGTTTCGATCGACACCGAAACCATTCTGAAAAACTACCCGAACATCAGCAAAAACCCTGCCGCTCCAACAATGATTGATGTCAATCATGTGTACATGGTCACCAATCAGAACAACGTGATCAATGGCCAAGCCGGTGGCGAACTCAATTTGAAAGCCCAGGTCGGTGACCTGATTCGCTGGCGCGAAACCAGCCTGTCGCAGAGCTTCGAAACAGCGGTAATTTTCTACAAGTTCATCGGCAACGTGGGTAATGAGCTGATCTCGACACCGACTCCGCGCAAAGCCACCGCGTGTGTTGCCGTGCCAAACACCAGCAACCCGTCAGTGCCTAGCTGCCAGAAAGTCGATAACCATTATTGGTCTTCGGAAACCCTTTCTACCGGCAGCGTGACCTATCACTTCAACTTCCTGATCGTGAACCGGGACTGCCAGATTGTAGGTTGCTGCTCGTGGGATCCGTTCATCACCATCCGTAACTGATCTGGACGGCCCCTTGGCGACAAGGGGCTTTCCCCTCTGCCTCGCGCCCCGACTGGAACTGGATGTCTTGCGTAAGCCGCAGCGGTGCGCCGCGATCCACCCACATCATGAAAGGAAGCCGTGATGTCCACAGATACCAGCGCAAGCCCGTCACCCAGCACTGAGCAGGCAACCAATGTGCTGCTTATTGTCGACGCCGAAACCCTGCTCACTCGCTACCCAAAACCGAGCCTCGACCCCCAGAACCCGACCGTGATCGAGGACGGTTTCATCTTCACCTTTGGCGCAACCCAGGGGACAACGTCAAAGTCCAAGGGCACCTGTCTTGAACTACCCGTAAGCTCAACCAAAACCTTCCACATCCGTGGCCGAACCGTCGGCCTGCACGCCGAGCACAGTGTGGTGTTTTACGAGCTGTCCGTGGGCGACGCCGGTGTGTTCTCAAAACCGCATCTGGTGGTGCACAACGGCCAGACCTTGCCCGCCCCCAACCCCGAAACCCCCACCGAACCGCTCGCGGTAAAAGCCGATGATCACTACTGGCACTGTCAGCAACTGAGCGCAGGTGTCGAGCAGTGCGAGCTGAGTTTCATGCTGGTGAACAGCAGCTGTGAAGCGCTGGGGTATTTTAGTTGGCCGGTTGGGGTGAAGCTGTCGAGTTAAACAAAAAAACCGGCTTCAATAGCCGGTTTTCAGTTTTTCCTGCCGCGATTAATCGTAATACCCAACGGTCTTTTTCAACCGATCCGAATACTCGTAAATATCATCGACCGAATTGATCGGATGGCGGGTTTCGTTCTTCTCTTCGTCGAAGATACCGATGTACTTCTGTGACCGATTGAAGTGCAGGCGGCAGATCGGTTTACGGTTATTGTCATCAAGCAAGATACCGAAATAGCTCTGTGTATCGCGCTGTACGATGCGTTTTGCATCGACTACCGAACGAACCACCGCACGGACAATGTGATAGCCCTCCAGCTCTTCAAGCGTGGTCAATACCTTGTCATCCGACTCATTACGCTCATCCGGCTCTGAGGTACTTGCACCTGTCGCCGGCAGTGAGGACAGGCTGGGCTGAATGGCTCCGCTCATAGCTGATTTGAGACGATCGTTGATCTGATCGTTGAGAAACTGCACTACGGCTTTTCTCGTCAGTTCCTGAAACTGTTCCCGGACTTTTTGTGTGATCACACCGTCGTAAACCCGGGAGGCAAAAACTTTTACGAAATCGTCATCAGGCTTGCTGACTTGGGCTGCGATCACTTTTTTGATCTGGCTGACATATTTCAACTCACCCGCTGCGCTGATGATCGAATCGACATCGAATGCGGACTTGGTCAGCTTCGTCAGTTCTGGGACTGAATACTCGTCGATATCGAGCAAATCGAGTTCAAGGAAAGGCTTTTCATCCATCTTGTTGGGGGCGTCCAGGTCCGTAAAAAACTTGTAGACCTGGCCATTGGTGAGGATCGAGATTCGGGCGCTGGTGACGTGGAAGTAACGAAACAGCTGCGATGCGTGATTGATGTGCAGTGGTTCACCAATCTTTTTACACTCGATCAGGATCTGAACCTCCCCTTCCTTCATGATCGCGTAATCGATTTTCTCTCCCTTCTTGGTTCCAACATCGCAAACGAACTCAGGGGTCACCTCCGACGGGTCAAAAACGTCGTAGCCCAGCACTGTGCTAATAAAAGGCATGACAAAAGCGTTTTTGGTCGCTTCTTCCGTCTTAATTGCAGCCCCCTGCAGACGAACTTTTGCGGCGAGACTTGCAAGCTTTTCGATAAATTCCATGAGTGGCCTCTTACCTGTTTCCGATCCGTGTATGTGCATGCTGGCAAATTGACTGCCATTGATACTAGACACAAACCGGCACAAAGAAAGAAACCGAAGGCGGATAGAGGTCAGAAGCAGAGAGTTCCTACGAGTACCAAAGACAAGAATGGTCCTATAGCCGTTTAGGAAGAGGAATGACCGCGCTCTACCGAAGCAGTGTAAAACGCGATGCTGGGGTTGGAAGCGCTCAGAAAGCAATACCGCAGCATCGGTGAAGGCGAGGCCATTTCGCTGGAAGGCTCACCTGCTGCTGACAAGTAACAGCAGGATTTGAATCAGCGCGGATCAGCACCTGCATCAGCCGTCCACCCTACCGGTTTGCCGGCTGGCCTGAAGGGCTTTGGCCATTTTCAGGTGGTTTTCCAGTTTGGGCAGGGTTTCTGCGGCGAAGGCCTTGATCTCCGGTACCTCGGTGGTTTGTGCTTCCTGCTTCAACTGCTCGATGGCTTCCTGGGTGGTCTGTACCTGGCTGGCGGCGAAGGCCGCGTCGAACGAGTCGCCGTCCTTGACCTCAGGAATCAGCGCCTTGGCCTTGCTCGCCACCTCGTCTCTGGGAGCAACGGGCAGATCGAGTTTTTTGGCGATTTTCGCCAGATGCTGGTTGGCCGTGGTGCGGTCGTTGATCACCGCAATCGTGTAATCCTTGACCTCTTTGGATTCGGTTTTCTGGTGAGCCTGGCGGCTGGCTTCAATGTCGGCCATGCCTTTGGCCGAGGCGTCGTTGATGAATTCGGCTGGCGACTGGGCAAAAGCGCTGCTGGCGCCCAGGCCCAGCAACACGGCAAAACTGATGGTCGGTAACCGGCTGGCCATGCGTTTCATGGTCACGCCCTCCTGAACAGGCAAATGAGTGCAGCGGGCATCCCCGCCTGACGTCTGAAGTTAAAACACCACAAAGGTTTAGAAAAGTTGAGCCTGCCGCGACGAACGGCGCCGCGCCAAAGTCGAATCAGGCGCGGTCCAGGCGCCCGCTCAAGCGCTTGGCAGCGTACATGGCCTCATCTGCGTGCTTGAACAATTGCTTTTCCTCACTGCCATGCTCGGGGTAAAGCGCGATGCCAATGCTCGGCGTGATGTTCAGGCTATGGCTGTCCAGACGCATCGGCTGGCCGAGCACCTGGCGGATTTTGATCGCCACCCGCGCCGCGTCTTCGGCCGCCTGAACACTGTCGAGCAGGACGACAAACTCATCGCCACCAATGCGCGCTACCGTGTCGGACTCACGCACGCAGCCTTGCAGTCGATTAGCCACGGCTTGCAGTAACATGTCGCCGACGCCATGGCCGTAGGTGTCGTTGACCTGTTTGAAATGGTCCAGGTCAACGTATAGCAACGCCATGCGTCCGCACTCTTTTCTGGCTTTACCAAGGGCGGCGGTCATGCGTTCACGCAACAGTTCGCGGTTAGGCAAACGGGTCAATTGATCGTGCTGTGCCATGTATTGCAACCGGGTGTGCAATTGCTTGCGCTCAATGGCCGCCGCGACCTGGGCACAGACGTATTGCAGCAGCTCCTTGTCGCGCTCGGTATAGCGTTCTCCACCGGGTACGCTTTTGACAATCAGCGCACCGATGGTGCCTTTCTGTGAGTTCAGCGGCACGCCCAGCCAGCAGGGTGAATCCTGGCCATTCATGACCTCGCAAAGTCCGGGCATCGCAGCAGGTTGGTCGGGTGTCACCAGCACCGACTGCCCCGTGCGAATGACTTCGGCGCAGAGCTGGCCAGTCACGGTAAACACCGGATCATGCTCGTGATCGTCGACGTGGTACGGGAAATTCAATTGCTTGCAGTGCTCGTCGTAGAGCGCTACCGAGAAGTTCAATGCCGGCAACCATTCGCCGATCAGTTGATGAATGCGTTTGAACAGCGCCAGCAGATCCTCAGCGGCATGGGCAGCTTCGGAGATCGCGTACAGTGCGGCCTGTCGGGACTCGGCCTGTTTGCGCTCGGTGATGTCACGGGCTACGGCGATGCGCAATTGGTCGACTTCAGACCAGCGCGCCGACCAGAGTAGATGCACCACCTGACCATCCTTGCGCAGGTAGCGGTTTTCGAAGTTCGGGTTGGGTTGGCCGCGCATGATTTCCCGGGCAGCGTCCAGGGTCCGTTGGCGATCGGCCGGGTGGACCATCTCGATCATCGGCTGGCCGATCAGCTCGTCCTGGGTGTAACCGAACACTTGCTCGCAGGCGGCGCTGACAAATACGAAGCGGCCCTGGCTATCGACCGCACACACGACGTCGAGCAAAAGATCGATGTAACTTGCCAGCGGCGCGGAATTTCTGGTGGTCATCAAAGATAGATACTGTCCAAAGGTACAGCCGTGAGTATCAATCCCTGGACCCGACCATCGCTAAAAAGGATGTCCCGATGCAGCTGTCGCAGCCTTGCGTGCAGCCTCAAACCTTGTTCGCCAACAACCCCGGCACCGCATACAGCAAGGCGTTGACGGCGAAGCCGACGAACATTACCCCGCAAATCCGGGTAATTGCCAGCTCATGACGCTGATACAGCGTGCGTACCCGACGAGTGCCCACAATGCCGATCAGAATAGCGTACGCGGCGATACCGCCAACGAAGCTCAGAAAGATCAGCCACGTTTGCCAATGCCTGTCAGTTAAGAGCAATGCACAGCACATCGACTTGAACCAGAGGCTTTCGGCGCGTGCAGGCTGCGATCTTTTGGGGGGCAGTCAACGCTTAACTGACTGGCATTAGCCACGTTGGCGCCTTTGTTACGGAGTGAAAAACTTCATCCCTGCATAAGGTTTCCGGCGACACGCATCAAGCCGCGACGTCAGATCCCCGACATGGGCTTCGAGCTTGTGCCCATCTGGATCCAGAAAATAGAACGACGCGCCTTCGCTGCGATTGTCCCGCCACTCTAGAACACCCACGGCTCGCAGTCGTTCAACGAATGCCGGGAAATCATATTCGCCCACGCTGAATGCGTAATGGGTGTAATCAGCCGCCGTTTCAGGCTCACGCATCGGGTCGAGCGACAGACACAACCACAACCCCGGCAATGACAGATAGGCACCGTTGTCCCAAGTGGCGTCGAGGCGCAGTTGCAACAGGCCATGATAGAACGCCACGCTGCGATCCAGATCGGTGACCGCCAGGGTCAGGTGGTTGAGGCCTGAGAGCATCGGTTCAGAGCCCTTTTAACTCTTTCGGAACAACATACTGCCGACCGTCATAGCGCAGCGTCGTCAGTACCGTTTTCTCCACCGTGTCTTTGGATTCGCAATCGCCATTCTTCACCGAGTCTTGCGAGCCGGTGGTCACCGATTTGACGATAAGGTCGGCGAAACCGTGGCTGCTGGTTTTGGCCATGTCCAGGGTGCGTTTGGTGTGCGAGAACTCGCCGGCGCAGTTGGTATCCCATTCACCGCTACCGGACTCGATCACCAGTTGTTCCAGCACCGGGCGCAGTGTGTTGCCTTCGCGAACATACAACGACAGCAAAGCTTGTTCGAACGGATTGGCCCGTGATGAGCCGATGAAACCTGCACGCACACCGAACGCCCGGAGGTCGGAGGTGAGCTTGTAGCGCGCGGTGTCGATGCTCAGCCCATCGAACCGGACAGCATCGGAACTGAACACCGAGGCTTTGGAGTAGCGGGCCAACGGCTTGCCGTCGACATTGGAAACCACGGCCAGTTTCAAGTCGTACATGCCCATGCCGTCAGACTCATCGCTCAAGGTGGGATCCGGCTCAATTTGCGACAGCGCGGTGATGGTCTGAGCGTCGTAGGCCGGCCACTCCTTGCACACCGAATAACCCGGCACACCCTCGGGTAACGGCGGTTTTTCGCATTCGGCATACGCCTGGGTGGCGCCCAGCGCACCACTCATTGCCACACATCCCAACCAGCTGTATTTCAAGGTCATTCCCTGTTCCTTGCGAACGTCATCAATCAATAAAAAATCAGCCGTGCACTATCGCCTGCCCGATCTGTCAATTCAACCCGTTCAATGCCTGATCGCCGCCACGACGCGAGGGCAGCGATGCCAGGTGCATTCATCGAATGACACTGAGCCTTCTGATATTCCGTACTCCTGGAAAAGCTTCAGGTTAAAATCCAGCGCTTTGACAGCCTCATACGGACCGAGCAGCACTGAAGAATTGACCTTTGGTGCGGACATGGAACCCACGCTGATCAGCCGTTTTTGCGAGCTGATCACCGACCTATTACGTGCTCACGGCCGAGACATCGGCCACTGACTCTCCAGGAAACAGTCCTTGAAAAGCAGCACAACGCTAGTCATCACTTGCTCTACGGTTTTTCTCGCGCAGTTGGGCATGAGCATTTATCTCCCGGCCCTGCCGGAGATTGCCCGATACCTGAACAGCGATGCTTCGCAGGTCTCCTGGGGGCTGGCGGTGTACCTGATCGGCATGGCGCTGCCCATGCTGTTCTGGGGCAGCCTGAGCCAGCGCATTGGCCGCAAGCCGGTACTGATCGCGGCGTTAGGCATCTATGGGCTGGGAAATCTGGCCTTGCCCATGGGGACAACCCTAGAGTCATTCCTTGCGCTACGGTTGGTTCAGGGTATTGGCGCCAGTGGGATCTCAGTCATGGCCCGAGTGCTGATTCGCGACAGCTTTCGCGGAGATCTGTTAGCCAAGGCACTCTCCTGGATTTCGATTTCCTTTGTGGTTGCGTTAGGGATCGGACAATACCTGGGTTCACTGATACAGGTTGCACTGGGCTGGTCAGCGATCTTTTATTTGCTGGGCGGCACGAGCCTGTTGATGGGGATAGTGGTGGCACGGGTCACCTTCCCGACATTGGCGGAAGCGAAAAGTCAGTCATCCAGTTGGCCAACTTACTGGCGCATTCTGCGTCATCGGAATTTTCTGCTTCCGGCACTCGCCGGTGGTCTCGGCTACGGAGTAATCGTCGCGTTCAACACCGCCGCACCAGCGATTCTGCAAGGTACGTTCAACTGGTCCGCAGTCGAGTACGGCCTCTTGGGATGGCCAATCAGTGCAGCCTATTTTTTGGGGGCACTGGTGATCAATCGCTACGTCCTGCACACCGGTCAGCGCCGGTTGATGAACGCGGGGGCAGGATTGGTGTTGGTCGGCAGCGCGGTCATGTTACTGGGCAGCCTGCAGGCAACTGCACTGGCGTTACTGCTGTGGTTGCCTTACTGCATTGCGGTGCTCGGCCAATCGTTGATTTATCCCATCAGCCTGTCCCTGGCCAACGATGGCTCGCCGGTCAGTGGTGCTTATGCAATGGCCTTGAGCGGCTTTATCCACCAACTGATGGCCGCCATTATCGGCGGCATCGCCAGCCTGCTGGTCGGTCAGCAGGCTTGGCCGTTGTCATTGTTATGCAGCCTGTTGGCCCTCGGCGCGATGCTCTGCGTAACGCTCTTGCCGCGTCCCGAAATCATCGAACAAAGCGCCCGGTAACTCCGCCATTCAAAACGCGCTACGAAAGATCTCCTCGATCTGCCGCTGATCCGCTGCCCGTGGGTTAGTCAGGCCGCAGGCGTCTTTCAAGGCGTTGGCGGCGAGGATCGGAATGTCCTGCAGCTTGGCGCCGAGGTCGCGCAAACCACCGGGGATCTGCACATCCTTGGCCAACGCGCGGATCGCCACGATGGCCGCTTGGGCACCCTCTTCCGGGCTGACGCCGCGCGTGTCGGCACCCAGAGCGTGCGCCACCACCGCCAGACGTTCGGCGCAAACGGCGGCATTGAAACTCTGCACATGCGGCAGCAGTACTGCGTTGCACACGCCGTGGGGCAAATCGTAGAAGCCACCCAACTGGTGAGCCATGGCATGCACGAAACCCAACGATGCATTGTTGAACGCCATGCCCGCGAGGAACTGCGCGTAGGCCATGTTTTCCCGAGCCATCATGTCGCTGCCGTCGTGTACGGCCAGGCGCAGGTTGCGGCTGATCAGCTCGATGGCTTTCAGCGCGCAGGCGTCGGTGATCGGGTTGGCCGCCGTGGAAACGTAGGCTTCGATGGCGTGGGTCAAAGCGTCCATGCCGGTGGCGGCGGTCAGGCCTTTGGGCATGGCGGCCATCAGCGCTGGGTCGTTGACCGACAGCAGCGGCGTGACGTTGCGGTCGACGATGGCCATTTTCACGTGACGCGATTCGTCGGTGATGATGCAGAAACGGGTCATCTCACTGGCAGTGCCTGCAGTGGTGTTGATCGCGATCAGCGGCAATTGCGGCTTTGTCGATTGATCAACGCCTTCGTAATCGGCGATCTTGCCGCCGTTGGTGGCGCACAGGGCGATGCCTTTGGCGCAGTCGTGAGGCGAGCCGCCGCCCAGGGAAATCACAAAATCACACTGGCTGCGCTGGAGCAGTTCCAGGCCGCTCTCGACGTTGGCGATAGTCGGGTTCGGTTTGGCACCGTCGAAAATTACCGAGTCGATGTCCTGCATCGCCAGTTTTTCAGCGATCAGGGCTGCCACGCCAGCCTTGGCCAATCCTGCGTCCGTCACGATCAAGGCCTTGCGAAAGCCATAGTTGCGAATGGCGTTCATGGCTTCGTCGAGGCAACCGGTGCCCATGATGTTCACGGCGGGAATGAAAAACGTGCTGGTCATGACCGATCCTCTTCGATAGTGCCGAACCGGCAACCCCGATTCAGCGGATACCCAAAGGATCGACCCATCAGTCGCCGCGCATGTTGATCTGGCTCAACACCCGGTCGTGATAAAGTCTGCGCCCTGCACTCCACCTGCTTGAGATGACCGACGCGATGACCGATTTCCAGGAATTTGATGCCCGACTAGAAGACTGGAACGCGTTGCGCGCAACCACCCCGTTCAGCAGCCTGCTGGTGGGCAACGGTGCCAGCCGCGCGGTGTGGGATGACTTCGGTTACGACTCGCTGTTCGAGAACGCCCGCGCGGTCGAAGAAAAACCGTTGAGCCAGTCCGAACTGAGCGTGTTCGAAGCGATGCAGACCCGCAGTTTCGAGCAGGTGCTGAGCGCACTGAAAACCACCAGCAGGGTCAACAAGGCCCTGGCCGTCAGCTCGGCTGCGCCGCGCAATCGTTACTACGCGATCAAGGAAGCACTGATCAACACCGTGCACGCGGTGCACATCCCGTGGCGCCTGGTGCAGGCCCCAAGCCTGGCGGCGATCAATCAGGAATTGAGCACGTATCCAACGGTATTCACCACCAACTACGACCTGCTCAACTACTGGGCGATCCAGCATAAATCCGACGCCATCAGCGACCTGTTTCACGGCACCGAGCCGAGCTTCGACCTGAGCGCCAGCACCGCCGATAAAACCCGCATGCTTTACCTGCACGGAGGCCTGCACCTGGTGCGCAATCAGGATGGCACCGCACGCAAACTGACCTCCACCGAAGGCACATTGCTGGGCAGTTTTGCGATCAACAACACGATCAAAACCCTCGACGACGTGCCGCTGTTCGTCAGCGAAGGCACCTCTGAAGACAAGCTCAAGACCATCCGCAGTTCGGATTACCTGTCGTTCTGCTATGACCAGTTGCTCAAGCAAAGCGACGCGCTGTGCATCTTCGGCCACAGCCTGGGCAAGCAGGACAATCACATCATTCATGCGCTACGCCAGGCGAAACCGAAGACCGTGGCGATCTCGATTTACCCGCGCAGCGCAGCGTTCATTCAGAGCCAGAAGCGGCATTATGCGAAGGTGTTTGAAGGGATCGAAGTGGCGTTGCGTTTTTTTGATTCCAAGACGCATGCGTTGGGTAGCCCAAAGTTATCCGTTCCAGTCGAAGTTTAGCGGCGACTGGGCTGGCGCCTTCGCGAGCAAGCCCGCTCCCACATTGGGTCCGCGGTGAAACACAAATCAAATGTGCGAGCGGGCTTGCTCGCGAAGCTTTTGCTGTCGACTCATTCTTCCGAGCTATGCACCACCACCAGCAACTGCGCCTGCACCTCGCCCACTGAGCGCAGGCGATGGGGTTTTTGCGCGTTAAAGTGCAGCGCGTCGCCACGGTTCAAAATCACCCGTTCGCTCATGAAGTCGACTTCGACCTGGCCTTCATGGACGAACAGAAACTCCTCCCCCATGTGCTCCTTGAAGGTCTTGTCGCTGAACTCTTTGGGCGGATAGAGGATGAATGGCAACAGGCTGCGCTCGCTGACCTGATGGGCCAGTACCGCGTAACCCGGAGCCTGCTCATTGGCCGCCAGTGACTGGCGTTCATCGGCGCGTACCAGGCTGTAGCTGTCGAGGCTGATGGTGTCCTCGGAGAACAATTCCTCGACCTTGACGTTCAGCGCCTTGGCCAGTTTCAGCGCCGCTGCAATTGACGGGGTGTTCAGCCCGCGCTCGACTTTCGACAGATAACTCTTGGTCATGCCGGATTTTTCGGCCAGGGCCTCCAGCGTAACGCCAAGTTTTTTTCGCAGTAATTTCAAACGGATAGACATGTGGAGCGATTAATCCATCAAGGAGGCAACGATTAGTCCTTGCTAATGACACTTTGTGTCATATAGCCTATTAAGTGTCATCCGTGTTCTCCCAACGACTTTGCGAGCAGTGGGAGAAACACATCCGACGTCCATTGAACACTGCAAAGGACACCCGATATGGCCAAGACATTAGCACTACCCAAGGAGCAACTCATCAAGCAGGCGCTTTCGCAGATGCAAAGCACGCTGGCGGATAATACGTGGACCGACCGGCAAAAGCTGGCGCTGACCTGCCGCATTCTGTTCGAGAACGGCCACGACTCCGGCCTGGCCGGACAAATCACCGCCCGTGGCCCTCAGCCCGGCACCTACTACACCCAACAATTGGGTCTGGGATTCGACGAAATCACCGCCAGCAACCTGCTGCTGGTCAACGAAGACCTGGAAGTTCTGGAAGGTCACGGCATGCCCAATCCGGCTAACCGTTTCCACAGCTGGGTGTACCGCGCCAGACCGGATGTGAACTGCATCATTCATACGCACCCGACGCATATTGCGGCGTTGTCGATGCTGGAAGTACCGCTGGAAATCTCACACATGGACCTCTGCCCGCTCTATGAAGACTGCGCCTTTCTCGAAGCCTGGCCAGGCGTACCGGTGGGCAACGAAGAAGGTGAAATCATCGCCGGCGCCTTGGGCGATAAACGGGCGATTCTGCTTTCCCACCACGGTCAGCTATCGACCGGCCGAACCATCGAGGAAGCCTGTGTCATCGCGCAATTGATCGAGCGTGCGGCCAAGCTGCAACTGCTGGCGATGTCGGCCGGTGAACTCAAGCCGATTCTGCCGGCGCTCGGCCGTGAAGCCCATGACTGGATTTCCAAACCCAAACGCCACGGCGCCGCCTTCAACTACTACGCTCGGCAGAACCTGCGTCAACACGCCGATTGCCTGAACTGAATCCATCCATTGCTTAAACGGAGAGAGAGAGCATGTCTACCCCTTCTATTCACGGCATCATCGGCTACACTATCACCCCGTTCACCGCTAACGGCGAAGGCATCGATCTCGACGCACTGGGCCGTTCCATCGACCGTTTGATCGACAGCGGCGTACACGCCATCGCCCCGCTGGGCAGCACCGGTGAAGGTGCCTACCTGAGCGATGCGGAGTGGGACCAGGTCAGCGAGTTCAGCATCAAGCATGTGGCCAAGCGTGTGCCGACCATCGTCAGCGTCTCCGACCTGACCACCGCCAAAGCCGTGCGCCGTGCGCGCTTCGCCGAGGCGCATGGCGCTGATGTAGTGATGGTGCTGCCGGCGTCCTACTGGAAACTCAGCGAAGCCGAGATCCTCGCCCACTACCGCACCATCGGCGAAAGCATCGGCGTGCCGATCATGCTCTACAACAACCCGGCCACCAGCGGCACCGACATGTCGGTGGAACTCATCCTGCGGATTTTCAATGCCGTGGAGAACGTGACCATGGTCAAGGAGAGCACCGGCGATATCCAGCGCATGCACAAGCTGCAATGGCTCGGCGAAGGTCAGGTACCGTTCTACAACGGCAGCAATACGCTGGCGCTGGAGGCCTTCGCCGCAGGCGCCGAAGGCTGGTGCACCGCAGCACCGAACCTGATTCCGCAGCTTAACGGCGCGCTGTATCAAGCCGTATTGGCCAATGATCTGGGCAAGGCTCGGGAGTTGTTCTATCGCCAGTTGCCGCTGCTGGACTTCATCCTCAAGGGCGGTTTGCCCGCGACCATCAAGGCCGGTCTGCGCATGACCGGGCTGGACGTTGGCAATCCACGGCTACCGATGTTCCCGCTGGGTGAAACCGGTCGCAGCCAGCTGCAAGGGTTGTTGAACGCGTTGCGCTGATCTTCAGGCACATACATAACCAATGTGGGAGCGGGCTTGCTCGCGAAGGCGGCTTAACGTTCGACGAAAATGCTGAATGTAAGACCGCTTTCGCGAGCAAGCCCGCTCCCACAATGGATTTTCGGTGTATTCAAAACACCGGCAAGGTTTTGTCCTTGATCACCTTGGTCGGCCCGTTGGCCTTGACGCTGGCGATGCCTTTTTCCCGTGCGGCATCGGAAGGAAAAGCCTCGCTGCTGCCGATGATTTGATGGTCGGCCGCCGTGAGGTTGAAGTAAGGATGGCCATCCTTGGTGGACTTTTTCTCGTAGCGCTCATCCAGTGGGCTATTGATCTGAACCGAGGCGATGCCGCTATCAGCGGCGCTGCGTGTGGTGTACAGCTCGCTGGTGAGAATGGTTTCGGCATTGGCCGCTTTCAGCACAAAGCGGAATTGGCCATTGATGCTTTTGCTCAATTCATACCATCCGGACATGCTCGTTCTCCTTGCCGATTAAGAGATTACGCGCTTCAGAGTAAAGACCAGGCAGCTCTACTTCACCACCGCGCGCACCACCGACAACTCCGGCGCCATCACCCGGCGCTGACTCAGGTAACGCGTGCAGCTGACCCGCAGAAACGAGGCGAAATTCACCACTTCGCCCCGGTAGTCCATCACCTCTTCATAGAGCTTGGCGATCAACTGGTTGGTGGTCATGCCATCGACTTCGGCGATCTCGCTGAGGATGTCCCAGAACTGATTCTCCAGCCGCAGCGTGGTCACCACCCCGCAGATGCGCAGCGAGCGCGAGCGTGACTCGTACAGAATCGGGTCGGCTTTGACGTATAGCTCGCACATGCGCAGGCCTCCGCTTACAAGGTGATTTTGGTGCCCAGCAGACCGAGGAAACCGGCCAGCCAGCTCGGGTGCGCCGGCCAGGCTGGGGCAGTCGCCAGATTGCCCTGAACGTGACCTTCCGTCACCGGAATATCGATAAACGTGCCACCGGCCAAACGCACTTCTGGCGCACAGGCTGGATAAGCGCTGCATTCGCGACCTTCAAGAATCCCCGCCGCCGCCAGCAATTGCGCACCATGGCAGACCGCCGCAATCGGTTTGCCGGCCTTGTCGAAGGCTTGCACCAGTTGCAGAACTTTCTCGTTCAAGCGCAGGTATTCCGGCGCCCGACCACCCGGCACCAGCAACGCGTCGTAGTCCGCCGCATCGACCTTGGCGAAGTCGAAGTTCAGTGCGAACAGGTGACCGGGTTTCTCGCTGTAGGTCTGATCGCCTTCAAAGTCATGGATCGCGGTGCGCACGGTCTGCCCGGCGGTTTTGTCCGGGCACACTGCGTGCACGGTGTGACCGACCATCAGCAGCGCCTGAAACGGCACCATCACTTCATAGTCTTCGACGTAATCGCCGACCAGCATCAGAATTTTTTTCGCAGCCATGGGGATGACTCCTCTGGTAAAGACTTGGGCAGGAAGGAGTATTCAAGGTAGTCCTAATCCGGTGAAACAGGTAATAACCGCCTACTACGCCAGGCTCTTGTAGGAGCTGCCGCAGGCTGCGATCTTTTGATCTTTTGATCTTTTGATCTTTTGATCTTTTGATCTGTGGCGCTGCTGGGATTGCTAAGAGATCGCAGCCTTCGGCAGCTCCTACGTTGGGGGGATTACCCCCAACTGTACGGATAACTTTGCGCCCAGCTGTAAGCGCGTAAATCCGGGGTTTATGGCTAGATGAAAGCTCTCCCGCCACTTTAGAATTCTGGTTACCGTTATGTCCTCGCGCGAAAACACCGGCATGGCTCTGGGCCTGCTCGGCGTCGTCATCTTCAGCCTGACCCTGCCCTTCACCCGGATCGTGGTGCAAGAAGTCCACCCGCTGCTCAATGGTCTGGGCCGAGCATTGTTCGCGGCGATTCCGGCGGCAATGTTGTTGCTCTGGCGACGGGAGAAATGGCCGACGTGGAAGCAGGTCAAAGGCCTGACATTGGTGATTGCCGGGGTGATTCTCGGTTTCCCGGTGCTCTCGGCCTGGGCCATGCAAACCCTGCCGGCGTCCCATGGCGCGCTGGTCAACGGTTTGCAGCCATTGTGCGTGGCGCTGTATGCCGCGTGGCTGTCCCATGAACGACCGTCGAAAGCCTTCTGGGGCTGTGCCGCATTGGGCAGCGCGTTGGTCCTGGGTTACGCCTTGATCAGTGGTGCCGGCAGCATCCAGGCCGGTGATTTGTTGATGCTCGGGGCGATTGCCATCGGTGGTCTGGGCTACGCCGAAGGTGGCCGGTTGGCCAAGGAGATGGGCGGCTGGCAGGTGATCTGCTGGGCGTTGGTGCTGTCGACGCCACTGTTGATCGGCCCGGTGACGTATTTGGCGCTACAGCACCAAGGCGAGATTTCCGCGAAAACCTGGTGGGCCTTCGGTTACGTGTCGCTGTTCTCGCAGTTCATCGGTTTCTTCGCCTGGTACGCCGGGCTGGCGATGGGAGGCATCGCCAGGGTCAGTCAGATCCAGCTGTTGCAGATCTTCTTCACCATCGCCTTCTCGGCGCTGTTCTTTGGCGAACACATCGAACCGATTACCTGGCTGTTTGCGGTCGGGGTGATCGTCACCGTGATGCTCGGGCGCAAGACCAGCGTGCGCCCGGCACGTGTTGCCACCGCATAAACCCGTAGGAGCCAAGCTTGCTCGCGATGGCGATTTTGAGGACGCCATCGCCGGCAAGCCGTGCTCCTACAGATCAGAGGTAGCCATCAGCCCGCAACAGGGTTTCCAGACAATGCTCGGTGATGTGGTAGAACGCCTTGAGCTCCTGGATTTTCACCAACAGCTGGGCCGGGTCCACCGGTTCAGCGCGTTTGACCGCCAAAATCATCTTGTTCTTGTTGGTGTGGTCCAGGGAGATGAACTCGAAGACCTTGGTTTCATAACCGCAGGCTTCGAGGAACAACGCGCGCAGGCTGTCGGTGACCATTTCCGCCTGCTGACCGAGGTGCAAACCGTATTGCAGCATCGGCTTGAGCAGTGCCGGGCTCTGGATTTGCAGGCGAATCTGCTTATGGCAACACGGCGAGCACATGATGATCGCCGCACCGGAGCGAATGCCGGTGTGAATCGCGTAGTCGGTGGCGATGTCACAGGCATGCAGGGCGATCATCACGTCCAGCTCGCTCGGCGCCACACTGCGCACATCACCACATTTGAACACCAGCCCCGGATGCTCCAGGCGCGCGGCAGCGGTGTTGCACAGGGTGACCATGTCTTCACGCAACTCGACGCCGGTGACCACACCTTCAGCGTGCAAAGTGTTGCGCAGGTAATCGTGAATGGCGAAGGTCAGGTAGCCCTTGCCTGAACCGAAGTCCGCCACTCGTACCGGTTTATCCAGCGCCAGCGGTGACGAGGTCAGCGCATGGCTGAAGACTTCGATGAACTTGTTGATCTGCTTCCACTTGCGCGACATCGCCGGGATCAGCTCATGCTGCTTGTTGGTCACGCCCAGGTCCGCGAGGAACGGCCGGGTCAGATCCAGAAAGCGGTTCTTCTCACGGTTGTGCTCGGCGGATGGCACTTCGCGCAGTTGCTGAGGTTTACTCTTGAACAGCGAACTCTTGCCCTTTTTGCTGTATTCAAGCTGGGCTTCATCGGTCAGCGCCAGCAGGTGAGCGTTCTTGAATGCCTGCGGCAACAACGCAGCAATCGTCGCCACGCCCTCTTCGATCGGGAAATTCTTGGTGATGTCGCGCGTCTTGTAGCGATAGACGAAGGACAGGCACGGCTGCTCCTTGACCGTCAGCTGCTTGATGATGATGCGCTGCAAGTCGACTTCAGCGCCGACGTACTTGGCCAGCACCAGTTTGATGAAGGCGTTCTGCGCCAGGCTGGAGCTCAGCAGATCGATGAATTGCGCGTGATGATCCGGCGTGAGGCTGGCGGGAGTTGCGGTAACAGACATGTAAAAAACGCCTCAGGCGGTGCGGATCGGGGAATGGCGGGTATTTTAGGGGGGATGGCGAGTTGGGACACGCAATTATTTACCGAACGGCACAACACCCTCCAAGAATCAGCCCAACACCACCAACCGATTCGGCAACTCATTGCGCACATGCGTCACCGGCACATGCACCTTGAGCAGCTCGCCACAGGCCTCGATGCAGGTGACAAAGCCTTGCAATGTCTGGCCCTGTTTCACCTGTCGGGTAAAGGCCGCGACGATCGGATTCCAGGTTTTGCTGTCCAGCCGCCTGGAAATCCCTTCATCCACCAGAATCTCCACATAGCGTTCCGCCTCGCAGACGAAAATCAGCATGCCGGTGCTCCCGACGGTGTGGTGCAGGTTCTGCTCCAGAAACTGCCGACGCGCCAGGTTCGAGGCGCGCCAGTGGCGCACGGAACGCGGGATAAGGTGCGTGGTGATCGACGGAATCCGGAACACCAGGCACAGCACGATGAAACTCGCCCACTGCACCAGCAGCAAGGTGTGCATGTTCAACCAGCCGGAAACGTACTGCACGATACCCGGCACGATCAGCGCCAGCAGGCTGGCCCAGAGCAAAGGGATATACGCGTAGTCGTCGGCCCGCGCCGCGAGCACGGTGACCAGTTCAGCATCGGTGTCGCGCTCGACACGGGCAATCGCTTCAGCGACCTGACGCTGTTCGTACTCACTCAGTAATGCCATGGTGTTGAATGCTCATTCATTATTGTTATCACCCGCCGTGCCTTCAACTCGAGCGCTTGGGGCATAATCTGCCCCCGCCACTGGATTGCATCGAGCCAATCGGCTAAAAGATGCCCAGCGCGAAAAGAGTTCAGAAGTTTGCTGCATTTGTCCGAACAACAATAGACGCTCCCTAATTTTTGGCTGACCGGCGCGTAACCACGGCGTCCGTTTAGGCTTTTGAGATCACTATTCATGAAGAAGCTGTGTTTGCTGGGCCTTTCCATCGGCCTGGCCAGTCACTCGGTATGGGCCGACACCAAGCCCGCCCCTATTGAGAACAAGGACGCTTTCGTCAGCAATCTGATGAAGCAGATGACCCTGGACGAAAAAATCGGTCAATTGCGTTTGATCAGCATCGGCCCGGAAATGCCCCGCGAGATGATCCGCAAGGAAATCGCCGCCGGCAACATCGGCGGCACGTTCAACTCGATCACTCGCCAGGAAAACCGTCCGATGCAGGACGCGGCCATGCGCAGCCGGTTGAAGATTCCGATGTTCTTCGCCTATGACGTGATCCACGGCCACCGGACCATTTTCCCGATCCCGCTGGCCCTGGCCTCGAGCTGGGACATGGATGCGATTGGCCGCAGCGGGCGCATCGCCGCCAAGGAAGCCGCGGCTGACAGCCTCGACATCACCTTCGCGCCGATGGTCGACATCTCCCGTGACCCGCGTTGGGGCCGCACCTCCGAAGGTTTCGGCGAAGACACTTATCTGGTCTCGCGCATTGCCAAAGTGATGGTCAAGGCCTACCAGGGTGAAACCCCGAGCACAGCCGACAGCATCATGGCCAGCGTCAAGCACTTCGCCCTGTACGGCGCGGTCGAAGGCGGTCGCGACTACAACACCGTCGACATGAGCCCGGTGAAGATGTACCAGGACTACCTGCCACCGTACCGCGCCGCCATTGACGCCGGCGCCGGTGGGGTGATGGTTGCACTGAACTCGATCAACGGCATACCCGCCACTGCCAACCTGTGGCTGATGCAGGACCTGCTGCGCAAAGAGTGGGGCTTCAAGGGCCTGGCAGTCAGTGACCACGGGGCGATCCTCGAGCTGATCAAGCACGGCGTGGCCCGTGACGGTCGCGAAGCGGCGAAGCTGGCGATCAAGGCCGGCATCGACATGAGCATGAACGACACCCTGTACGGCAAGGAATTGCCCGGGCTGCTGAAGTCCGGCGAGATACAACAGAGCGACATCGACAACGCCGTACGCGAGGTGCTGGGCGCCAAGTACGACATGGGCCTGTTCAAAGACCCGTACCTGCGCATCGGCAAGGCTGAGGATGACCCGGCCGACACCTACGCCGACAGCCGTCTGCACCGCGCCGAAGCCCGTGACGTTGCCCGTCGCAGCATGGTGTTGCTGAAGAACCAGAATGAAACCCTGCCACTGAAGAAAACCGCGAAAATCGTCCTGGTCGGCCCGCTGGCCAAGGCGCCGATCGACATGATGGGCAGTTGGGCTGCGGCCGGTAAACCAGAGCAGTCGGTGACGCTACTCGACGGCATGACCCGCGCCCTCGGCGATCAGGCCAAGCTGACCTACGTCCGCGGCGCCAACATCACCGAGGACAAGAAAGTCCTCGATTACCTGAACTTCCTCAACTTCGATGCTCCGGAAGTGGTGAATGATCCACGCTCGGCGCAGGTCATGATCGACGAAGCGGTGAAAGCGGCTCAGCAGTCCGATGTCATCGTGGCGGCGGTAGGCGAGTCGCGTGGCATGTCCCACGAGTCCTCAAGCCGTACCGACCTGAACATCCCGGCCAACCAGCGCGACCTGATCAAGGCCCTGAAAGCCACCGGCAAACCGCTGGTGCTGGTGCTGATGAACGGCCGTCCGCTGACGATTCTCGACGAGAAGGAACAGGCTGACGCGATCCTCGAAACCTGGTTCACCGGCACCGAAGGCGGCAACGCGATTGCCGACGTGCTGTTCGGCGACTACAACCCTTCCGGTAAGCTGCCGATCAGCATCCCGCGTTCGGTAGGGCAGATTCCGACCTACTACAACCACCTGAGCATCGGTCGCCCGTTTACCCCAGGCAAACCGGGCAACTACACCTCGCAGTATTTCGATGACACCACCGGCCCCCTGTATCCGTTCGGCTACGGTCTGAGCTACACCAGCTTCAGCCTGTCGGACATGGCCCTGTCGTCGACCACACTGAACAAGACCGGCAAGATCGACGCCAGCGTGACCGTTAAAAACACCGGCAAGCGCGACGGCGAAACTGTGGTGCAGCTGTACATCCAGGACGTGGCCGGTTCAATGATCCGCCCGATCAAGGAACTGAAAAACTTCCAGAAAGTGATGCTCAAGGCCGGCGAACAGAAAGTCATCCACTTCAACATCGAAGAGGACGAACTGAAGTTCTACAACACCCAGCTCAAATACGCGGCAGAACCTGGCAAGTTCAATGTGCAGATCGGCCTCGATTCCGAGGACGTGACGCAGCAGAGCTTTGAGTTGCTTTAAACCCTCAAGAACACCACGATCAAATGTGGGAGCGGGCTTGCTCGCGAAGGCGGTCTGACATTCAGCATCTGTGTTGAATGTTAATCCGCCTTCGCGAGCAAGCCCGCTCCCACATTAGGTTTCGGGTGCTTAGACGATTGTGTTTAACCCCGCCGATCCAGCAGATTCACCACCAACCGATCCACCCATCCCCACACCCGCTGCTTGACCCGGCGCCATAGCGGCCGGCGTTGCCATTCCTCAAGACTGACCCGATGGCTTAATGCAAAGTCCTTCTCGAAACTCGCCGCCACCGCCAGGGTCAGCGTTGGGTCGAGGGCTTCCAGATTGGCTTCCAGGTTGAAGCGCAGAGTCCAGTGATCGAAATTGCACGAGCCGATGCTCACCCAATCATCGATCAGGACCATTTTCAGGTGCAGGAAACACGGCTGGTATTCGAAGATCTTCACCCCGGCCTTGAGCAGACGAGGGTAATAACGATGCCCGGCGTAGCGCACGGACGGGTGATCGGTGCGCGGCCCGGTCAACAGCAGGCGCACATCAATGCCCCGTGCGGCGGCCTTGCGCAGCGAGCGGCGGACTTTCCAGGTCGGCAGGAAGTAAGGCGTGGCCAGCCAGATTCGCCGCTGACCGCTGTTCAACGCGCGAAACAGTGATTGCAGGATGTCCCGGTGTTGCCTTGCGTCGGCATACGCCACCCGGCCCATCCCTTCGCCCATCGACGGCACCCGTGGCAAGCGCGGCAAACCGAAGTGCGAGGCGGGTTTCCAGGCGCGGCGGTGACGGTTGGCGATCCATTGGCGGTCGAACAACAGCTGCCAGTCGAGCACCAGCGGGCCACTGATTTCCACCATCACTTCATGCCACTCGCTGGTGTCACTGCCGGGTGTCCAGAATTCGTCGGTGACACCCGTGCCACCGACCACCGCCAGCGTCTGATCGACCAACAACAACTTGCGGTGGTCGCGGTAAAGATTGCGCACCCAGCGCCGCCAGCTCAAACGATTGTAGAAACGCAACTCCACGTCTGCTTCGATCAAGCGCCGCCGCAGACTCAGAGTGAAAGCCAGACTGCCGTAGTCATCGAACAGGCAGCGCACGCGCACACCGCGCTCGGCCGCTTGAACCAGCGCCTGAACCATCGCCTCGGCGCAGACGCCCGCCTCCACCAGGTACAGCTCCAGTTCGACCTGTTCTTGCGCCCCGGCAATCGCCGCCAGCATCCGTGGAAAAAACTGTGGCCCGTCGATCAATAGCTCATAGCGATTGCCTTCGCGCCAGGGAAACACTGCACCTTTCATGTCAGCGCGCCGTGAAAATCAGCACCGCACCCACCGGCACCGACAAACTGATAGCCGACAGGCCGGCGACTGTACGCAAGCTTTCCAGCCCTGGCAGCAGATCGAAATCCGCAGCGTTGAGTACCAGCGGTTCCAGGGTCACCACTTGAAAGCGTCGATCATCGAGCCGTGTCGCCAGCAACTCGACGTTGTAATCCTGCTCTTTGCCATGAAGGCTGACGGTGAGTGGCAAGCGCAGTTCGAGTTGCACGCCGGGGGCCAGATCTTTGATCGGCCGCAGATCGATCTGCGTGCTGATCAGCGCTTGCGGGAACGTCTTGATCTCGAACAGCTCCTTGCGCATGCGCTCATCGCGCAGCGCAATTCCACTGTTGACCGACTCCAGTTCGACCTGCACTTGCGCCTGGCCTTTGGCGTCGACCTTGCCATGCAGTACCAGAAAGCGCTGAACTTCGGAGATGTTGGCGTTCTTGGTGGAAATAAACGACAGACGTGAAGACTCACCGTCCAGGTACCAGTCGGCGTGGGCAGGCAAGGCAACGAAAGCTAACGGCAGCAAGGCCAGGGTTGTGCAGCAAAACCGCTTGAACATAAACACTCATGGGCAAGTAAACCTGAGCCGAACCTTAGCCTGAGTGAACGCACTTGCAAACCGCGCAGGGCAAAAGACCACCCACTACGGAGCCAAGCGGCAACCCTGACGGGCACCGAGCCATGCGGCGGTATGGCTGCGTCCCATGCCGCTGGCCGTCACACGCTTGTTGGGGGCGTCATCGAGAAAACCGCTGATGGGCACGTACTGCCTCACATAGCCCTGACAATAGTCCGCCGGGTTGTTCTCGACATAACGACACGAGCAATATTCCTTGGCAGTGTAGGCACTGATGATGTCTGGAAATGCCCACAACGCGATCCGTTCCTGCCAGATCCAGCCAAGCAACACGGCGATCAACAACAGCAACAGGCTGAGCCGTGGTCGACGGCGAATAAAACCGAGATTCATGGCTGCACCTTCTGCGCGAATGCCGCCAGTGCCAGTCGGAGCAATTCGTTGTGCCGGTAACTGCCGTCGCGATCATCGCCATAGCGCACGATCACCAGATTCTCGCTGGGCACCACATACAGCGCCTGTCCCCAATGGCCGAGTGCGGCGAAGGTGTCATCAGGTGCGTCCTCCCAGGGTCTCTCCGCGCCGTCAACCGCACGATTGAGCCACCAATGCCCTCCGGGGACGGCTTCATCCTGATTGGCTTTGAAGCGGGTGAACGGTTGGCGGTTGAACTCGACCCAGTCCTTTGGCAGCAACTGCCGATTACCCCAGCGACCGTCGCGCTGCATCAGCAGGCCAATCCGCGCCAGATCGCGAGCCGTCATATAGGCATAGGACGAGGCAACAAACGTCCCCGCGGCATCGGTTTCCCAAACTGCACTGCGAATGCCCAAGGGACCGAACAATGCGGTCCATGGATAGTCGGCGTAGCGTTGCGCACCGACCATGGCCTTCAGCGATGCGGACAACAGATTGCTGTCACCGCTGGAATAACGAAACGCCTCACCCGCTGCGCTGAACTCGCTATCAGCGGCGGCAAATGCCGCTATGTCCGGGCGGCCATGGGTGTAGAGCATCGCCACCACCGAAGAATTCAGCGGCGCGAATTCATAACTTTCCTGCCAGTCCAGACCCGAGCCCCAGTGCAGCAGATCAGCGATGGAAACATTCGGATGGCTCTGCAAAGGTGGATAAAACTTCGCCGCCGGGTCCTGTAGTTTGAACAAACCTTCGCCATAGGCCACGCCCAGCACCGTGGCCATCAAGCTTTTACTGACGGACCAGGTCAGGTGCGGTGTGTCGGCCGTCGTGGGGCCAGCGTAGCGTTCGTAGATCAACTGCCCGTCACGAATCACCAGCAAGGCATCGGTGCGAACACCTTTGCGGCTGGCGTCGTCGCGCGGCGCAAACGCGTAATCCTCCAAGGCCTGAAGCGCCGGCCCAGTGGTTTTCGGGCCGGGCGACCAGTGCTCGGCAGGCCAGTTTTCTGCCAGAACAGGAAAACTGACCAGCAATATGAACAACACAGGCAGGCGTTTGAACACGGCAGACACTCAGAGGGGCTAACCCTCTGAGCCTAGTCGAGATAAATGACAGTTCGAGAAATGCGCTGTCAGTGAGACCGTCATCGCGAGCAAGCTCGCTCCCACATTGGATTGATGCCATGTCGCAGTTTTGTGTTCTACACAAGCCCCTGTGGGAGCGAGCTTGCTCGCGATGAGGCCCATCAATACACCGCCAATGCCTTGGCCAACCGCTTGGCCCGCGCCCCCGCCGCCAGCTCCAGCACCGCCTGATCGCGTTTCCACAACGCTGCCCACTGCGGCGGTCCGTCGGCAAAGGCTTCATTGAGCGGCGCCTTGAGCCCATCAAACTGCGCAAACAGCCCGCCCAGCAACACGTGTCCGGCGCTGCTGTTCGGCGGTTGGCGGCTGGCTTCCGCACACCCGGCCAACAGCGCCAGTAACTGCAGTTGCAGACTTTGCGGCCACTCGCTGTCCCGACCGACACCGAACAACCAGGCACTCATGGCGCTTAGCACATAGATATCTTCAAGGGTGCGGAACGGTTTGACGTACGCGTCCCAGCCATCTCCGGCGAGCAGCTCACACAGCGCGTTGTCCAGATACAGCCGACCGTGACTGATGTCCGGCATCAACGCGATTGCCGGAAGCTTTTCAATTCGGACGCCGGGTTCACCGGGGTAAACCACCGCCAGACTTAAACGCGGCGATTCGTCCGCCCCTTCACTGCGTGCGGCAATCAGCAACCAATCCGCCGCATCGCCTGCGGTGACAAAATCCTTGCGCCCGCTCAAACGCAGATCCGCGAGGCGGGTTTGCATGTCTGCCGGGCGCAGGCTGCGCTGTTCGGTCGCACACAAGGCACCCAGACTGTGCGGTGCGCTCGGCCACAACATGCGCAACGCAGCCTGGTAACCCACCAGGAAGGCCAGCCCCGGCGTCGCCATCATCCGACCGCCGCGCACCGCCAACTCGAACGGTGTCACTGCGTCCAACACATGCAGCAACGTCGCGTAACCCTCAGCCAGATCAGGGTTTTCGGGCTGACGCTGGTCGCAGTTCAACAGGGCTTGCCAAGGCATAAACGGATCCTCAAGGGCTGTCACACAAGCATCACCAAAGCTTCATGGCGATGACACCGGGGCTACATAGCCTGACTTTGCACAACAAAGTCGATCGACTGCAACCCAAGACGGGTGAGCAGCCCGTACGGAGATTCGCAATGACTCAGATCGCCCGCATCAGCGACACCGGCAATGAACGCCGCCTGCAAGCCGAACGCCTGATCGGTGCGCAGGCTTTGCAGGAAGCCCAGGCCCTGCGCTTCAACGTTTTCAGCGGCGAGTTCAACGCCAAGCTCAAAGGCGCAGAGTTGGGTCTGGACATGGATGACTATGATGTTCACTGCGCACACATTGGCGTGCGTGATTTGAATACCGGACGCCTGGTGGCAACCACGCGTTTGCTCGACCATCAGGCCGCCAGCAGCCTGGGGCGTTTTTACAGTGAAGAAGAGTTCAGCCTGCACGGCCTGGTGCATTTGCAAGGCCCGATCCTGGAAATCGGTCGCACCTGCGTCGACCCGGCCTACCGCAACGGCGGCACCATCGCTGTGCTCTGGGGTGAACTGGCCGAAGTGCTGAATCAGGGCGGCTACAGCTACCTGATGGGTTGCGCGAGCATCCCGATGCAGGACGGCGGGATTCAGGCCCAGGCGATCATGCAGCGCTTGCGTGAACGGTATCTGTGCACCGAACACCTGCGCGCCGAACCGAAGAAGCCGCTGCCGGCCCTCGACATCCCGTCCAACGTGATCGCGGAAATGCCGCCACTGCTCAAGGCCTACATGCGTCTGGGCGCGAAGATCTGTGGCGAACCGTGCTGGGATGAAGATTTCCAGGTCGCCGACGTGTTCATCCTGCTCAAGCGCGACGAGCTGTGCCCGCGTTATGCCAAGCACTTCAAGGCGGCAGTCTGATGAGCCGGCTGCGGGTGTACGCGCGGATCGCGCGAGTGCTGCTGGTGGTCGCGCTGGGCTTGAGCATGGCCAGCGTGTTCGGGCTGTTCGAGCGCATGGGCGTGGCCAACTCGATGGTGCGGCGCCAACGCTGGTCGCGTTTTTTCATGGCGCGCCTGGGCAACGCCTTGCCGTTTCGCGTGACGGTTCACGGTGAGCTGCCGCAACAACCGATGCTCTGGGTCAGCAACCATGTGTCATGGACCGACATCCCGTTGCTGGGCATGCTCACGCCGTTGTCGTTCCTGTCCAAGGCCGAAGTGCGTACCTGGCCGGTGGCTGGCTGGCTGGCGGCCAAGGCTGGCAGCCTGTTCATTCGTCGGGGTTCGGGTGACAGCCAACTGATCCGCAAACAGATGAGCCGTCATCTTGAACAAAACCATCCGCTGCTGATGTTTCCCGAAGGCACCACCACCGATGGTCGTTCGCTGCGCACCTTTCACGGTCGCTTGCTGTCCGCCGCCATTGATGCAGACGTGGCACTGCAGCCGGTGGCGGTTCGTTATCTGCGTGACGGTCAGATCGACCCACTGGCACCGTTCATTGGTGACGACGACCTGCTCTCGCACCTGATGCGCCTGTTCGCCAACAATCAGGGCGACGTCGAAATCCATCTGCTCAAGCCGATTGCCTGCCACGGCCAGGAACGCGCAGCGCTGGCCTTTGCCGCGCAGCAAGCAGTGCAGAAGGCGTTGTTCGGGACAATCCCGGAAACCCAGCAACGCCCTTTGCGTCCAGCCATAGCCGCCTGACGCAAATCCCCTGAAGGAACAAAAGCCCCCTGTGGGAGCGAGCTTGCTCGCGATAGCGCTTCAGCATTCAACGATGATGTTGACTGACACACCGCTATCGCGAGCAAGCTCGCTCCCACATTAGATTTTCGCTATGAGGTGGTCTTGCGCAAACCTCTGCAACTGCGGATAGAACAAGCGGAAATCATCACTCAACGGTTCATACAGCCGCCGCAATTCATCCATCGCCGCGGCCAGTTCTTCAGGCCGCGACAGGCGCCGTGAAATCCCCCGCAGCACCTGGTCCAGCACCGCAAATTCCCGATAAGAACCGAGCCAGTCATTCGCCGCCATGTGTGGGGCGATCTGCGCCAGTCGCCCTGGCAGCATGGGTTCGGCGGCGAGCACCCGGTACACCTCCGAGGTGAAACGCGAAAGTGGCAGGTCGGCATACAACGCCCAGTCCCGCGCCAGGCAATGGTCGAAAAACACATCGAGCACGATCCCGGCATACCGCCGTCGAGTCAGCGTAAATCGCGACAATGCCACATCGACCAACGGATGGCGGTCGGTGAACACGTCGATGCTGCGATGCAACTGAATGGCCGCTTCGATCTCTGGATTGAACTGCCCTTGCAGCCGGCCTTTGACGAAATCGCCATACAAACTGCCGAGCAATTGACCGGGACGCTGGCCACCGAGGTGAAGATGTGCGAGATAGTTCATGCCGCGTAGCTTAGCACTGCGCCATTCATATCGTTATAACTCGATATACCGATTCAGGCTGACCTCAGATCAAAATCATATTTGTATATCGCGAAATGACGATTTAAAGTTCGCCTCATCGCGATATAACGTTTTACCCAACCCGAGCACTGCCATGTCCACCATTGACCTCGACGAAATAATAAAAGCCCTGGCACACCCAGTACGGCGAGACATCCTGCACTGGCTCAAAGACCCGACCGTCGAATTCCCCGACCAGTCCCACAGCAACGAGCACGGTGTCTGCGCCGGGCAGATCGATCAACGTTGCGGCTTGTCGCAGTCCACTGTTTCCGCCCATCTGGCGACCCTGCAACGCGCCGGCCTGATCAGCAGCCGTAAAGTCGGCCAGTGGCATTTTTTCAAACGCAACGAGGAAACCATTCAGGAATTCCTCCGCACATTCAGCAAAGAGCTCTGACCCTTTACGTCAGTACGCCGATAAGGAATCAACAATGCCCCTCTCGCTCCTCATCCTGGCCTTGAGCGCCTTCGCCATCGGTACCACCGAGTTCGTCATCATGGGCTTGCTGCCCGATGTGGCGACCGACCTCGGTGTGTCGATCCCCGGCGCCGGGTGGCTGGTGACCGGCTACGCCCTGGGCGTCGCCGTCGGTGCACCGTTCATGGCAATGGCCACCGCCAAATTGCCACGCAAGGCTGCGCTGGTCGCGTTGATGGGCATTTTCATCGTCGGCAACCTGCTCTGTGCATTGGCCAGTGACTACAACGTGCTGATGTTTGCCCGCGTGGTGACTGCCCTTTGCCACGGTGCATTCTTCGGTATCGGTTCGGTGGTCGCGGCGGGGCTGGTTCCGGCTAACAAGCGCGCTTCGGCCGTGGCGCTGATGTTCACCGGCCTGACCCTGGCCAACGTGCTTGGCGTACCGCTGGGCACTGCGCTGGGTCAGGAAGCCGGCTGGCGTTCGACCTTCTGGGCGGTGACCGTGATCGGCGTGATTGCGCTGATCGGCCTGATCCGCTTCCTGCCCGCCAAACGCGACGAAGAGAAACTCGACATGCGTGCCGAACTCGCGGCCCTCAAAGGCGCCGGGATCTGGTTGTCGCTGAGCATGACCGTACTGTTCTCCGCGTCCATGTTCACCCTCTTCACTTACGTCGCACCGCTGCTGGGCGACGTCACCGGGGTTACGCCCAAAGGCGTGACCTGGACCCTGCTGCTGATCGGCCTCGGTCTGACAGTGGGCAACATCATCGGCGGCAAACTGGCGGACAAGCGCCTGGCCGCGACCTTGATCGGCGTGTTCATTTCCATGGCGGTGGTCTCGACCGCACTGAGCTGGACCAGCGTCGCCGTGATCCCGACCGAAATCACCTTGTTCCTCTGGGCCACCGCTGCCTTCGCCGCCGTACCGGCGCTGCAAGTCAACGTAGTGACCTTCGGCAAAGCCGCGCCAAACCTGGTGTCGACCCTGAACATTGGCGCTTTCAACCTGGGTAACGCCCTGGGTGCCTGGGTCGGCGGCAGCGTCATCACCCACGGTTTCGGCCTGACCAGCGTGCCCCTTGCGGCCGCTGCGCTGGCGATCCTGGCGCTGCTGGTGACCCTGATTACTTTCCGTCAGAGCGGCAATGCCGAGCTGGCTCCCGCTACTAACTGATCACTAACGAGGGTTGTATCTCATGACGACTATTTTCGATCCGATCAAACTTGGCGACCTGCAACTGGCGAACCGCATCATCATGGCGCCACTGACCCGCTGCCGCGCCGACGAAGGCCGTGTACCGAACGCACTGATGGCTGAATACTACGTGCAGCGCGCTTCCGCCGGCCTGATCCTCAGCGAAGCCACTTCGGTCACTCCGATGGGCGTCGGCTACCCCGACACCCCGGGCATCTGGTCCAACGACCAGGTACGTGGCTGGAGTAACGTGACCAAAGCGGTCCACGGTGCCGGCGGCAAGATCGTCCTGCAACTGTGGCACGTTGGCCGGGTTTCGCACCCTTCCTACCTGAATGGCGAAGCGCCGGTTGCGCCTAGCGCCATCCAGCCAAAAGGCCACGTCAGCCTGGTTCGCCCATTAGTCGACTACCCAACACCGCGCGCACTGGAAACCGCTGAAATCGCCGATATCGTCGATGCTTACCGCGTCGGTGCGGAAAACGCCAAAGCCGCCGGTTTCGACGGCGTGGAAATCCACGGCGCCAACGGTTACCTGCTCGACCAGTTCCTGCAAAGCAGCACCAACCAGCGCACCGACAACTACGGCGGCTCCCTGGAAAACCGTGCCCGCCTGTTGCTGGAAGTGACCGACGCAGCGATCGAAGTCTGGGGCGCGGGCCGCGTAGGCGTGCACCTGGCACCACGGGCCGACTCCCATGACATGGGCGACGACAACCTGTCCGAGACCTTCACCTACGTCGCTCGCGAACTGGGCAAACGCGGCATCGCGTTCATTTGCTCCCGCGAGAAAGAAGCCGGCGACAGCCTCGGCCCACAACTGAAAGAAGCCTTCGGCGGCCCGTACATCGCCAACGAGCGCTTCACCAAGGACAGCGCTAATGCCTGGCTCGCCAGCGGCAAGGCTGATGCGGTCGCCTTCGGTGTGCCATTCATTGCCAACCCGGACCTGCCGGCACGTTTGAAAGCCGATGCGCCGCTGAACGAAGCGCGTCCGGAACTGTTCTATGGCAAAGGGCCGATTGGTTATATCGATTATCCGGCGATGTAAGTTTCAACAATTGAAACAAAAAAGCCCCGACTCGAAAGAGCCGGGGCTTTTTTATTACTCGCAGCCACCCAAAAACAAAACAATCACAGACATACAACATCAACCCAGACAAAAAAACCACATCCTCCGCATTTTAAAATATCCAGCAAACAATATCCAACCTGAAAAACTTGCTAGACCACGCACAAAAAATCATTATCCACTCCGTCGACATACTAACTTGTCAACAATAATAAACCCCTCTAACCCTTAACACCAAGCCATCTTCAACAGAGAAAAAAATCAATGAACTACAAACAAGAATCACAACGTATCAAAGAAGAAAAACTTAAAGCCATCTATGAAAAACGCAAAAGCACCGAATGGAAAAAGTTCAACCAAGGCAAAAACACAATAGAACTACTGGTTTACATCCATAACAACACATCTGAAACGATCCAGCTTTCTGAAACAGACTTCGAAATCGAAGACTTGTCCAAATGTGATATCCTGCCCTACTCCACCGCCTCGATGGGCGCACAGAGTAACTTTGACCACAACAGACTCGGAGCATTTAGTCCCGGCGACAAAACCTTTATCAAGAAGTTTTTCAAATATGGTGCAGGTGGCAAGCAATGTCATTTTGATACACGCTTGGTGGTGAAATCCTCGTTCGGCTATGTTGCTCCCACCCGCACGCCGGTTTGGGAGCATCGAGCACGCTCCATAGGCCGAGAACGTCTGGACTGCTCATCTCAATTGAGAGACCGCGATCCCCAAGCGCCCTACAGCTACTGGCTGGATGTCCACATCGGAAAAGAACAGCCCGGAACCCTGCTCGCAAACGCATTACAGACTGACTTGGACAGCATAGAATTGGCAGAGCAGACCTACGTGGACAGTATGGAACCCAGCTTGTCAGCAGGAAAGTTCCCAACGCATTCTCAGTACCCATATAGTTTCAAAGAGTCCATATTTAGCAGCCGGGATGATTCAGATAAAAACACAATCACTGCTGTATTTTTTATTACCAACAATACATCCGAGAGATTTGAACTCATAGACAGCAACATCCATCCAAAGCACTTACACCCAGTAGCAAAATCTCTAAGACCTCATGAACTCACCTACTTCAGCGAAAAAACAGCGTCCAATCTCATCAACCTGAGCACCACCGATCAAAATAACAGAGCGCATGGACATCGATTTTTCACTTACAGCAATGCCGCGGGTGACAAAGTCTTTCAGATCACTACAGACTTTAGACTTGGAATTCCAATTTATAGCAAAACCTGGAATCATAAGGCAGTTTCAATCGGAGCCGCTCACGTGAACTGCACCTCCACGTTGAATTACTCATTGCATCAAGCGCCTTACAGTTATCTGGTCGATATCCAGATCGAATAAACGCTCATTGCGTGGTGCCTCTCCCAGCAGTGTTTTACAACGTTTGCCTGGCATCCACACAACCAGACCGCAAAGACAAATCAGAACGATTCCATTGATCGGCTGCCCCACACCCTCAAAAACGGGGTCGCTCACACTCGTTCACAGACGCGCAACAAATCACCTACAAAATACGTAGCTCACTACCTATCAACCAGACCAGCATCCGTATATAACAGCAGCCTATTACGAGAAGGCGAGCGAAGGGATGAACCTTCGCTCGCCTAAAGTGTTGACACAACCGGACTCAATTACGCATTTTGTCGAAGGCTTGGGCTAAAGCGCAGCATGTCCAACCCGGTCTCGACCCAACGCTCGGCTTCGGTGTGCAGCTGGAAGCTGTCAGGCGCCAACAGCCATTGGTACAGAATACCGTCGATATAGGCATGAACGCTGATCGCCGCGCGGGCCGCGTCAAGCGTGTCCGGGAGCTGGCCCCGTTTCATCGCATTACGCAACGCCAGTTCGATACGCACATTGCAATCCAGGCTGACCGCGCGGCGCTGCTGACGCAGGTCACACATTTCATCAGTGAATTCGCACTTGTGAAACAGAATCTCATTGATGCGTCGGGTCTTCGGGTCCAGGGCAACTTGATGAAACAAATGAATCAGCAGTTTGCGCATGCATCCCAACGGATCCTCTTCGTCTTCGCTTTCGCTCGCCCTGGCCATCTCATCCAGCGGCTCATGCAAGCTGTCGAGCATGGCCTGAACCAGATCCGCCTTGTTGCTGAAATGCCAGTAGATGGCCCCACGCGTAACGCCGGCCAGGGTGGCGATATCCGCCAGCGTCGTGCGCGCCACACCCCGTTCGTAAAAGGCTTTCTCTGCCGCTTCGAGTATCTGGCTTCGGGTTTCTTGAGCTTCCTCTTTGGTGCGACGGACCATGGTAGTAAAACCTCAATCAGGAATGCTTCAGCGATGTCTGCACACCGTCTGAACAAATGTGGGGCGAGCTCTCTGAGGGCTCGTCCCCGGCCTACAATTCATGCCTTGCATCGACTTTTGTAACCGGGTGGGTACTGAGCAAGGCTATTTACAAACAACCATGAACGTAAGTATATTCCTTAGCAAGCTACTTATCCACTCAGCACAGTTTTTTTACCTTTCCACTTTTCTTGTGCGCAATTTGCGCGCCTGACCCGAGGATCTTCATGCAATTCAAGCCAGCTGTTACCGCTCTGGTTACTGCCGTCGCCCTGGCATCGCTGCTCAGCGGATGTAAAAAGGAAGAGGCGGCCCCTGCCGCTCCAGCCCCTCAGGTCGGCGTCGTAACCCTTCAACCTCAAGCCTTTACCCTGACATCCGAGCTGCCGGGCCGCACCACGGCCTACCGCATTGCGGAAGTTCGTCCACAGGTCAACGGCATCATTCTCAAGCGCCTGTTCAAAGAAGGCGGCGAAGTGAAGGAAGGCCAGCAGCTCTATCAGATCGATCCTTCGATCTATGAAGCCACGCTGAACAGTGCGCAAGCCAACCTGCAATCGACCAAGTCGATTTCCGATCGCTACAAACAACTGGTCAACGAGCAAGCCGTAAGCCGTCAGGAATACGACACGGCCGTGGCCAACCGATTGCAATCGGAAGCTGCCCTGAAAAGCGCGCAGATCAACCTGCGTTACACCAAAGTACTGGCGCCGCTGTCCGGGCGCATCGGGCGTTCTTCGGTTACCGAAGGCGCACTGGTCAACAATGGCCAAACCGATGCCATGGCCGTCATCCAGCAACTGGACCCGATCTACGTCGACGTGACCCAGTCCTCGGTCGAGCTGCTGGAGCTGCGCCGCGAACTGGAAAGCGGTCGCCTGCAAAAGGCTGGCGAGAATGCCGCCATGGTCAAGCTGACCCTCGAAGACGGCAGCGAGTACAAGCAACAGGGCAAGCTTGAGTTCTCTGAAGTGTCGGTCGACCAGACCACCGGTTCCGTGACTTTGCGCGCAGTGTTCCCGAACCCTGAGCACACCCTGCTGCCGGGCATGTTCGTTCACGCTCAGTTGCAAGCCGGTGTGAACGCCGCAGCGATTCTCGCGCCGCAACAGGGCGTGACCCGTGACCTCAAAGGTACGCCAACCGCTCTGGTGGTCGGTGCGGACAACAAGGTCGAACTGCGCCAGCTCAAGGCCAGCCGCACGGTTGGCAGCCAATGGCTGATTGAAGACGGCCTCAAGGCCGGCGATCGCTTGATTACCGAAGGTCTGCAATTCGTCAAACCGGGTGTTGTAGTCAAAGTCAGCGACGCGACTAACGTAGCAGCGAAAAACCCGGCCCCTGCGCAGGCAACAAACAAAGTAGCGGGCGGTAAAGGGGAGTAAACCATGTCGAAATTTTTTATCGACCGTCCGATTTTCGCCTGGGTAATTGCCCTGGTGATCATGTTGGTCGGGGCTCTATCGATCCTCAAATTGCCAATCAACCAGTACCCGAGCATCGCCCCACCGGCGATCGCCATTTCCGTCACCTACCCAGGTGCTTCTGCACAGACCGTGCAGGACACCGTGGTGCAGGTGATCGAGCAGCAGCTCAACGGTATCGATAACCTGCGTTATGTGTCCTCGGAAAGTAACTCCGACGGCAGCATGACCATTACCGCGACCTTCGAGCAGGGCACCAGCTCCGACACCGCGCAGGTTCAGGTCCAAAACAAACTGAACCTGGCCACCCCGCTGCTGCCGCAAGAAGTGCAGCAACAGGGTATCCGCGTGACCAAGTCCGTGAAAAACTTCCTGATGGTCATCGGCGTGGTCTCGCGCGACGGCAGCATGACCAAGGACGACCTGTCCAACTACATCGTTTCCAACATGCAGGACCCGATCTCGCGGACTGCCGGTGTCGGTGACTTCCAGGTGTTCGGTGCCCAGTACGCCATGCGTATCTGGCTCGACCCGGCCAAGTTGAACAACTTCAACCTGACCCCGGTCGATGTCAAAACGGCCATCGCCGCACAAAACGTCCAGGTTTCCTCCGGCCAGCTCGGCGGCCTGCCAGCCCTGCCCGGCCAGCAACTGAACGCCACGATCATCGGCAAGACCCGCTTGCAGACGGCCGAGCAGTTCAAGGAAATCCTGCTTCGGGTCAACAAGGACGGCTCGCAGGTTCGCCTGTCTGATGTCGCCGATGTCGGCCTCGGTGGCGAGAACTACAGCATCAGCGCCCAGTTCAACGGCAGCCCGGCTTCCGGTCTGGCGGTGAAACTGGCCAACGGTGCCAACGCCCTCGACACTGCCAAGGCGCTGCGCAAGACCATCAACGACCTCAAACCGTTCTTCCCGGAAGGGATGGAAGTGGTGTTCCCGTACGACACCACTCCGGTGGTGACCGAGTCGATCAAGGGCGTGGTTGAAACCCTGGTCGAAGCGATCGTGCTGGTGTTCCTGGTGATGTTCCTGTTCCTGCAAAACTTCCGCGCCACGGTCATCACTACCATGACCGTCCCTGTGGTTCTGTTGGGTACGTTCGGGATCCTCGCGGCGTTCGGTTTCAGCATCAACACCCTGACCATGTTCGGTATGGTGCTCGCCATCGGCTTGCTGGTGGACGATGCCATCGTCGTGGTGGAAAACGTCGAACGGGTGATGAGCGAAGAAGGACTGTCGCCCAAGGAAGCCACCAAGAAATCCATGGGCCAGATCCAGGGTGCACTGGTCGGTATCGCGCTGGTTCTGTCGGCGGTACTGCTGCCGATGGCGTTTTTCAGCGGCTCGACCGGGGTGATCTACAAGCAGTTCTCGATCACCATCGTTTCGGCCATGGCGTTGTCGGTCATGGTGGCCTTGATCTTCACCCCAGCGCTTTGCGCCACCATGCTCAAGGCCATTCCGAAAGGCGAACACGGCGTCCCGAAACGCGGCTTCTTCGGCTGGTTCAACCGCAACTTCGACCGTAGCGTCAAAAGCTACGAGCGCGGTGTCGGCAACATACTCAAGCACAAGGCGCCGTACCTGCTGGCCTACATCATCATCGTGGTCGGCATGATCTGGCTGTTCGCGCGAATCCCGACAGCGTTCCTCCCGGAAGAAGACCAGGGCGTTCTGTTTGCCCAGGTCCAGACCCCGGCCGGCTCCACCTCCCAGCGCACCCAAGTGGTCGTGGACGAGATGCGTGAATTCCTGCTGCGTCCTGGCAAGGATGGCGGTGAAGGCGATGCGGTGAACTCAGTGTTTACCGTGACCGGCTTCAACTTCGCCGGTCGTGGCCAGAGTTCAGGCATGGCGTTCATCATGCTCAGGCCATGGGACGAACGGAACGCCGACAACAGCGTGTTCAAGGTCGCGGCCCGTGCCCAACAGCACTTCTTCACCTTCCGTGATGCCATGGTGTTTGCGTTCGCGCCACCTGCGGTACTGGAACTGGGTAACGCCACCGGCTTCGACGTGTTCCTGCAGGACCGCGCCGGCATCGGTCACGACAAGTTGATGGCTGCCCGCAACCAGTTCCTCGGCATGGCGGCGCAGAGCAAGGTGTTGTCGCAGGTGCGTCCGAACGGTCTGAACGACGAACCGCAATACCAACTGGAAATCGATGATGAAAAGGCCAGTGCCCTGGGCATCACGATGACCGACATCAACAACACTCTGTCGATTGCGCTGGGCAGTAGCTACGTCAACGACTTCATCGACCGTGGTCGGGTGAAAAAGGTTTACGTACAAGGCCAGCCGGGTGCTCGCATGAGCCCTGAAGACCTGAAGAAATGGTACGTACGCAATAGCAAGGGCACCATGGTTCCGTTCTCCGCATTTGCCAAGGGCGAGTGGATCTACGGCTCGCCGAAGCTGGCGCGTTACAACGGCGTAGAGGCAATGGAAATCCTCGGTGCTCCGGCGCCTGGTTACAGTACCGGTGAGGCCATGGCCGAAGTCGAAGCCCTGGCCCAGAAACTGCCGGCCGGTGTCGGTATTTCCTGGACCGGTCTGTCGTATGAAGAACGTCTGTCTGGCTCGCAAGCACCTGCGCTGTACGCATTGTCATTGCTGATGGTCTTCCTCTGTCTGGCGGCGCTGTACGAAAGCTGGTCGATTCCGATTGCGGTGATGTTGGTTGTACCGCTGGGGATCATCGGTGCCCTGCTCGCTACCAGCCTGCGCGGCCTGTCCAACGACGTGTACTTCCAGGTAGGTCTGTTGACGACCATCGGTCTGGCATCGAAAAACGCCATTCTGATTGTCGAGTTCGCCAAGGCGCTGCATGAACAGGGACACAGCCTGACGGAGGCAGCCATCGAAGCCTGCCGGATGCGTCTGCGACCGATCATCATGACCTCGCTCGCGTTCGTCCTTGGTGTGGTACCACTGGCTATTTCCACGGGTGCAGGTTCGGGTAGCCAGCATGCGATCGGTACCGGGGTAATCGGCGGCATGATCACCGCCACCGTGCTGGCGATCTTCTGGGTCCCACTGTTCTTTGTCACCGTGTCGTCGATGGGTCAACGCAAGACTGCGGATCAGGATGACGCTATTGAAACTCCTAACGAGGCTAGCCAATGAGCAAGTCGCTACTCTCCCTGGCCATCGCCGCGTTCGTGCTCGGTGGCTGCTCGCTGATACCGGATTATCAGCAGCCCGCGGCACCGATTGCGCCGCAATACCCCCAAGGTCCGGCGTACTCGCCGGCCCAGGCCGCGAGCCAGGCCGCCGCAGAACAGGGCTGGAAGCAGTTTTTCCATGACCCGGCGCTGCAACAGCTGATCCAGACCGCTCTGGAGAACAACCGCGACCTGCGTGTCGCGGCGCTGAACATCGACGCCTTTGCGGCCCAATATCGCATCTCGCGCGCCGACCTGTTCCCGGCCGTCTCGGCGACCGGCAGCAGCAGCCGTCAGCGGATTCCTGCACGCTTGTCGCAAACAGGTCAGGAAACCATCACCAGCACCTACTCGGCCACCGTGGGCGTCAGCGCGTATGAACTCGACCTGTTCGGTCGCGTTCGCAGCCTGAACGAACAAGCGCTGCAATCGTACTTCGCCACTGAAGAAGCACGCCGCAGCACCCAGATCAGCCTGGTGGCCAGCGTGGCCAATGCCTACCTGACCTGGCAGGCCGACAAGGAACAGCTGAAACTGTCCCAGGACACCCTCGCCACCTTCGAAGAAAGCTACCGGCTCACCGCCCGAAGCAACGAAGTCGGCGTGGCTTCAGCGCTGGATCTGAGCCAGTCGCGTACGGCCGTGGAGACCGCGCGGGTACAACAGGCGAAATTCACTCGCCTGGTTGCCCAGGATGAAAACAACCTGACGCTGCTGCTCGGCACCGGCCTACCGGCCAACCTGGCAGCCGGCCAACCGCTGTCGGACGACCTACTCAGCGATGTGCCGGCCGGTCTGCCTTCCGACCTGCTGCAACGTCGCCCGGACATCCTTGCAGCCGAACACAAGCTCAAGGCCGCCAACGCCAATATCGGCGCCGCACGGGCAGCGTTCTTCCCGAGCATCAGCCTGACCGCCAATGCCGGCACCCTGAGCCCGGACCTCTCCGGTCTGTTCAAGGGTGGTTCGGGGACCTGGTTGTTCCAGCCGCAAATCAATCTGCCGATCTTCAATGCCGGTAGCCTGAGCGCCAGCCTGGATTACTCGAAAATCCAGAAAGACATCACCATCGCGCAGTACGAGAAGTCGATCCAGACCGCCTTCCAGGAAGTCTCCGACGGCCTCGCCGCACGCCTGACCTTCAACGAACAGTTGCAGGCCCAGCGTGATCTGGTTGCCGCCAACCAGAATTACTACCGCCTGGCCGAGCGTCGCTACCGCATCGGTGTCGACAGCAACCTGACCTTCCTCGACGCCCAGCGTCAGTTGTTCAGCGCGCAGCAATCGCTGATCACCGACCGCCTCTCGCAACTAGTCAGCGAAGTGAACCTGTACAAGGCTCTGGGTGGTGGCTGGAATGCGCAGACCGCGAAGAACGAGCCGGTGAAAGAAGAAGCACCGAAGCTGAAGATGTTCTGATAACAATGTTCTAGCAACACCTGCAAAAACGAAGCCCACCTGACGGTGGGCTTTTTGTTGCCCATGAAAAAGCCAGGGTCTCGGTATCACCCTCCAACCCCATTGACCAGAAACACCGGCTCCTCCAGATAGTTGAGTCCCAGCCGGTTTTCGAACAGTTCATCGCGTAATGCCGCGGTGGTGAAACAACCCAGACCCAAGGCGGTGGCCACCAGTGAAAAGGTCTGACTCAGATGCCCGGCATCCATCAACGCCACTCGCAGTGCGCGGCTGAATTCGTATTTCCAGGCCATCCGCTCGACCCGTGCAGTGGAAACAAACACCGCCGCCGCGCCCTTGATCCACGGCTGTTCGCCACAGGCCTCGCTGATCCAGGCTCGCGGATCTTCCCGAGAAAGCAGCTCAAGCCCGTGGCGGCGGACCGAGTAGTGGTAAAGACCTCGCTCGAAACCTTGAACATTCATCAACACCACATAGACCTCAGTGCCCTGCAGCGAACCGCCGGCCGGTGAGGTTTTCTTCAGGAAATAGTCGCCCATTCGGTTCTGCTCCATGACGGTCGCGCCCCAGGTGTAGTAGAGCAACAGGGACAGTTGCTGCGCGCTCAACGGCTGGTCACTGAAGGTTCGCGACGTGCGGCGATCGCACAGCGAATCGAGTAACGTCGATTCAGCGATCGCGCAGGAAGGCACCAGCAGCGGGTTTTCCAGGGCAATGAACGGATGGGAGAAATAGTCCTTGAACGCCGACGGCTGACGTCGTGCCAAGGCTTTGTGCTCAAGCTGCGTTTCCAGATCGCTGACACTGATGTAGGGCGTGTGCGACCCCGTCCGGGTGCTCAGGTAAAACTCCAGCGCCGCGTCCCAATGGGTCCAAAGGCTGGCCGGATGGTTGCGCTCATCGGACGTGGCAATGTCCGATGGATTCGCGACCGGCAGCAGCACACCGTGGCTGATCAGTTGCCGCAGGAACGCCAGGTTGTCGTCCTGCTCAGGACTCTGCAAAACACCCGGCAGCAACAAGGCGCTGCCCAGCGTCTGAGGCGTCAGAAAATGGCGCAGCAACGGCAGAAACGTTACGCCAAACTCCAGATCCAGGTCCCTCTGCCGATCCCGGATAAAAAACGTCGCCGAGCCGACGCTGAACCAAGTGTTTTCCCTGAGTTTCAACAGGGTTTGCGCGCCCTCCGATAGTGTTTCTTGTGCGCCCTGCTGATCGCGCCCCTGCCAGAACAGCGCCTTGGGTCTCAAGGACTTGATGGCCGTGATCAACGTCAACAGTTCTGCGTCATCGGTTTTGCGGGAAATATCCCATTCAAGGGTGATCGCTTTCACCGGTGAGAAGGCGAACAACTGACGCAAGATGTCCCAATCCCGCCGCGGATGGCCGGTATGTATTTCAATCAGCCGGTCCAGCGGCAACGAACCCAAATAGTCATTCAGGTCGTAACCCAGGGTTCTGGCGGTCGTGATCGCGCTGTCGAGATCCAGCAGAAAGCCCGAGCCGCTGCGTTCCACCACACTGGAGATGAACTCACCTTCGGATTGCTCTTGGGCGTCGCCCAACGAAAACAACCGCGGTGCGTTTTCCAGCACCAGCAGCGTTGCCGTGAGGTCACGCAGTTCAATGGCATTGGCCACCACCGTGTCAGCCACCTCTTGGGCCAGGGTCGGCAAAATGAAATGCTGAGTGTCGCCACCGTGGAACCGCGACCAGGAAATATGCTCGGCCAGCCAGGGCGAGCGGGTTTTCTCGCACAGTCGCCGCGTCATTTGCAGAAACTCGCGGTCCATCGCGATGCCCACGCTGCCCAGGGACAAACTGGAAGAATGCAGCAAGCTCGGTACTCGAGTCCCGAGCTCAATCAGACGAGGCTCCAGAATGCAGTGCGTCGGCTGAAACTCGACGTAATCGAAATACGGCAAACCCTCAGCGAGAATTCTTTCGATGGTCTGGTCGACTCCATCCCCAGACGGGTCATCTATAGGACAGTGCCGTGGCAAATGGTATTCCAGCCCTACTCCTGCCTCGGGAAATTGCGAAGCATCAAACATCGCCATGTTCGCCTCCCTGGCATCAACCGGTCATACCCAGCAAGCGTTCAGACCCCGCCGCAGCCCCCGATATCGCCAACAGCCCGGCGTATTGGCTTTCCAGTGTTCTGACCTCTTTTGCCAGGTTTTCCAGAAGCTGGCGTCCTTGAGGTGTGAAATCAGCACTGGCTTCGAAATCCGGCAAAGCCTTGATCAAGCCTTGCAGGATAAACACCAGCCGTTTTTGCGCCCGTTGCAACTCTTGGGACGAACGTGAGCGAACCCGCCCCAGGTATTTGACCAATGCGACGTACACGAAAAACGCATGGAAATAGCCATAGAAATCACGTTTCTGCCCTGACCACGGCAAGGTGAACAACGCCTCTCGTGAGACCTCTTCGTTGACGACCGGGCACACTTCGACAATGTTATAGAGCAACTGATGAGTGGCCTCATGCACCAGTGACTCTTCCAGGTCGAGTATCGAATCATCCCGGCTCGATACGAGGATGATCCCGGTGAAGCGCGAAGCCGAACAGCTTCGAAATGAGCCATCGGGCAAATAACAAATGGACTTGACCAGTCTTCTAAACTGTTCGCGGCAGGCGGGCCACGTGTGTTCTATGCGCAACAAGGCAATATTCACCACATCGCAAAAAAAATGCACGGAATGACCGTTACGCTCCAATTGTTTGCGGGTCACTTCATCTTCCGGAAACTCATAACTGGGAGGCGCCACCATCGCAACCAGCGGATCGACATCAAACCGATACACGGGGGGACAATAATCGTTCGTGCGAGCACTGTCGGTTGTTTTCACGCGCACTAACATCTGTGGGAACTCGATCAGCATTTTTTCCAATGCATCCGTATCCGCCGCCTTTTTCGTGATGACCAGGTTGGCATAATGAGTGGTCAGTACATTCCACACTTGAAACACCGGATCATTAATAATCAAACGCTGCTCGCGGGTCGGAGGCACGATAAGATTAAACGCCTGATCGAAAAACTCCGCCAACTGCGGAGCATTGGGAAACAGTTGAAAAAGTTCGGAGTACAGCGCAACAAAGCTCGTGTAGCGATTCCGGCTGACACGCTCCAGTAATACTTCAAATCGTGAAAGTTCCGAGTCCGGCAGAAATGTCGTGCCCTGAAATAAATCGTCATCGGATAGCTCACGCAGACCACTGTTCCCGATATCCATTTTTCAACCTTCCCTTAGGTAGGCGGCAACGGCTTCGCCATCGTCAGACTGGCAATGCCATAACCTGATTGTTCATAAAGACGACGCGCCGCATCGTTGCGACCAAAGACATGCAGTCGCACCTCCTCGCATCCCGCCTGGCGTGCCCATGCCTCAAGGGCCAGCAGTGATTGTTTTGCATAACCCTGGCGGCGCTCTCCAGGGTCAATGTAAATATCCAGAATGAAGGCGATCTTGCCGACACCGGTGTGTCGTTCGGCGACCCACAACTCGCCAATACGACGCCCTTGATCCTTGATCACCCAGAGTTGGTTTTTTTCAGTCTGTCGCCCTTGCGGCAACAATTGCTCAAAGACATTGCGCGCCTTTCGCGACGCTTCCTCCTGAGCCCATTCACCCGCGACGACCATACCATCGCCATATTCTGCAACGGCTCTTTCGGCAAACCTGACAAAATCCGCGTTATCCATTGGAGCCAAGGTGACAGACATGAGTCATTCACTCCGCGTTCGATCGCTTTGCCTCATGACACTTCATAAAGCCATTCGGCGTACCTCCGTGAAAGACCCACCTTTCGGGGCACGCCAAATGGCATCACCGGCCTTTAATCCATACGCGCTTGTTGTTGCTGGGTATCAAATACGGCACGTGTCCCCAGATTGCTTCGGATACCGGCAGAGGCAGCCGTCAGTTTTGCAGCATCAATGCCTTTAACCGCCGCAATCTCATCAGCACTTAGATGCACACCAATATTTTTAGCTGCCGTGGCAGGATCATTGTGAAGTGCATCGGCAAAACCCGGATCCAGCACGGCACGTCCAACAACCGTGGCGAGGGTCTGCTGATTGACTTTATTGCTCATGGTACTTCTCCTTGTTATTTCCGCATGACGAAAACGTACCTCCTGACGACGCATGAGACTTTTTTTTGCCCGCCCTGAGGACTTTGAATATAGCAAGGCACCTGTTATTTTCCAGCCACACCCATGGTTACCTTTAAACCGTTTCACGATAATTGATAACACCGATTCTTAAGGTTAACTGGCGATTACCGATAGGCGTTTAATTACCACTAGAACTGTAGGAATCCTCTTACAACCAAAGCAATAAGCACTTTTAATTAATATCCACCAAAAGAACACATGCGTCATTAATAGAACACAACGCCGGTTACCCATTATTGACCCGGATAACTATGGGATTTAATTAACAATGTTTCATACCGCCATGCGACCGGGCAGGTGTCGATTAGTGTTCGTTAATCGCCCAAAACCCCGTTCATCTGATTGAATCCCCTCGTCGATCCCCTGCACCATTCCCCCCGCACCTACAAAAACCAATAACAACAGGTTCGACACCATGACTGCGCACCCCGCCCGCTCCGACTAATTGCGCCGACCACGCCCTTTGCGAATTCATTTTTTTGACTGCAACCCCAAGGTTGCGGCTGCGCCCTGCTTCATCCCTAACAATTAGAGAAACCGAGCACATGAAGCCACTCACTCTGACAACCGCCCTTATTCTACCGAGCCTGCTGACCGCGACTCTGCCCGTCATGGCTCAGGAATCGGGTTTTCTCGAAGACGCCAGCGCCAACCTGAACCTGCGCAACTTCTACTTCAACCGCAACTTCACCAACCCGACCCATGCACAACACACGGCGGCAGAATGGACGCAAAGCTTCATCCTCGATGCCAAATCCGGGTTCACCCAAGGCACCGTCGGTTTCGGAATGGACGTATTGGGCCTGTACTCGTTGAAACTCGATGGCGGACGCGGCACCGGGGGCACGCAGTTACTGCCGCTGGACCACGACGGCCGTCCTGCCGATGACTTCGGGCGTCTGGGTGTGGCCTTCAAGGCGAAGCTGTCCCAGACCGAGTTGAAAGTCGGTGAGTGGATGCCGGTGTTGCCGATTTTGCGCTCCGATGACGGGCGCTCGTTGCCGCAAACGTTTCGCGGTGGCCAGATCACCTCAAAGGAAATCAACGGCCTGACACTCTACGGCGGTCAAATGCGCGGCAACAGCCCGCGTGACGACAGCAGCATGAGTGACATGTCGATGAACGGCAAAGCGGCAGTCACGTCCGACCGTTTCAACTTCCAGGGCGGCGAATACAGCTTCAACGACAAGCGCACGCAAATCGGTGTGTGGAACGCCCAGCTCAAGGACATCTACAGTCAGCAATTTATCAATCTGGTCCACACCCAGCCGTTGGGTGACTGGACCCTCGGTGCCAACCTGGGCTTTTTCTATGGCAAGGAAGACGGCAGCGCACGGGCCGGCGAGCTCGACAACAAGACCTGGTCCGGGCTGTTCTCGGCCAAATATGGCGGCAACACCTTCTATGTCGGCTTGCAAAAACTCACTGGCGACAGCGCCTGGATGCGGGTCAACGGCACCAGCGGCGGGACGCTGGCCAACGACAGCTACAACTCAAGCTACGACAACGCCCAGGAGAAATCCTGGCAACTGCGCCACGACTACAACTTCGCTGCCGCAGGTATTCCCGGCCTGACCCTGATGAACCGCTACATCAGCGGCGACAACGTGCACACCGGGACCGTCACCAACGGCAAGGAATGGGGCCGCGAGACCGAAGTCGGCTACACCGTGCAAAGCGGCAGCCTGAAAAACCTCAACGTCAGGTGGCGCAACTCGACCATGCGTCGGGATTACAGCAACAACGAATTCGACGAAAACCGCCTGATCGTCAGCTATCCGATCAACCTGCTCTGACTCGATAAAAATACAGCGAGTACATGAACCGTTCAGCACCGTTATGCTCCTATGGAGACTTCCATAGGAGCGACGGTTTGGCCGCGTGGTGAATAACTGCGCGCCGACAGTCTGCATTCATCCTGATCTGTCGTAGGCCAAAGCAAAAACATGAAACTGATCGCCGTTGTCTTGTCAGTCCTTGCCGTTACGCTCGGCCTCAGCGGTTGTATCGGCCCACCGATCGAATTGACCCCGAAGACCGCGCAGATTTTGAGTTCGACCCCGCCGATCCGCTTTCTGCTGACCTTCGACGATGGTCCAAGCGCGTCCGGTTTTTTCAATCCAACAAGTGCCGTTCTCGACGTGCTGGCCAACAACCCGATTGAGCCGGGCATCAAGGCCGTGTTCTTCGTGCAGACACAAGCCCCCCGGGCCGGTGGCAGCGAACTGGGTCGCACAATCATGCAGCGTGAACATGCTGAGGGGCACATCCTGGGCTTCCATACCGCTACGCCGGGGCATACCAATCACCGCTCGCTCTCCCCGGAAGTACTCGAACAGTCGCTTACCCAAGGCTCTGCAGACATAGCTTCGATCACCGGCAGCCCGCCAATGCTGTTGCGCCCACCGTTCTGGAATTACGACAAACGCACGTTCGCCGCCTATCAACAACACAGCTTGCAGGTGTTGCTGACCGATCTGAGCGCCAATGACGGCAAAATATGGGGCTTCAATGGCAGCCCACGCCGGCGTGCCAACATGCTGAGGCAAATGTCCGAGGTGCGCGAACGAATTGCGGCCGGAGAACTGCCGACGGTTGATGGCGTCATTCCGGTGGTCGTGACGTTTCACGACCTCAATCGCTACACATCCTGGCATATGGAAGAATACCTACAGATTCTGCTCGACAGCGCACGCGAGACTGGCGTGACCACCGACGCCAAACCTTTTTACGACGAACATATAGCCTTGCGAGATGCGGCTCTGGCCCGCACGGTTCGCGATGCCAACCAACCGGTCCATTTGCCTGGCATTTGGAGTTGGTTCTGGGACAGCAATTCCCATTGAGGGCAGGCCGTGTAAACGGGGAGTCCACGGTAGGGAATGGCGGCCCTGACAGTCGTGTCAGGGCCTCGGGTCATTACTCGCGTGATTCGACGCCCAACTCATCCCACACCGACTCGGCCAGGTGGAAGGTTGCATTGGCCGCCGGGATGCCGCAGTAGATTGCGCTCTGCATCAGCACTTCCTTGATCTCGGCGCGGGTGACGCCGTTGTTCGCCGCGCAACGCAGGTGCATTTTCAGCTCTTCATTGCGGTTCATGCCGATCAGCATGGCGATGGTGATCAGGCTGCGGGTGTGCCGTGGCAAGCCGGGGCGGGTCCAGATGTCACCCCAGGCGTGGCGGGTGATCATTTCCTGAAATTCCGAATTGAACTCGGTCAGGGTTGCCAGGCTACGATCGACATGCGCATCGCCGAGCACTGCACGACGCACTTGCATGCCGTCGGCGTAACGTTGTTTCTCGTCCACAAATCGCTCCTCAGATAGACTTTTCAGCCAATAGAAAACTCAGCACCCGGTCACTGAACGCGCTGCCAGCCTGAACGTTGGACAGGTGCGCAGCATAGAACTCGGCGTACTCGGCGCCCTTCACTTGCTCTTGAATAAAGTGCCCGCCGGAAGGTGGCGTGACCGCGTCTTCGGTGCCGGCGATGACCAGGGTCGGCACGCTGATCAATGACAGTTGTTCACGGAAGTCGGCATCGCGTACCGCTGCGCAATTGGCCGCGTAACCTTGTGGCGAGGTGGCAGCGAGCATGTCGGTGATCTGCTTCGCCACTGCCGGATTGGCCTCGGCGAAGTCCGGGGTAAACCAACGGGCAATCGACGCATCGCGCAGTGCGACCATCGCCGCCGGGCCGTCGCGCAGTACGGTTTCGATACGCGGGTTCCAGCCAGAAGGATCACCGATCTTCGCTGCAGTGTTGCACACCACCAGTTTGCGCAGACGCTCACCGGCATTGATCCCCAACCACTGACCGATCAGCCCGCCCATGGACAGCCCGCAAAAATGTGCGCGTTCGATCTGCAAGGCATCCAGCAGCGCCAGCACGTCATGTCCCAATTGCTCGATGCTGTACGGCCCCGGCGTCACCAGCGAACGACCATGCCCGCGGGTGTCGAAACGCAGCACACGAAAGTGTTCGGCGAACGCCGGAACCTGCACGTCCCACATGTGCAGGTTAGTGCCCAGCGAGTTGGACAGCACCAGCACCGGGGCGCGTTCAGGACCGTCGAGTTGGTAGTTCAGTTCGCCGTCGGCGAGTTGTACGAATCCCACAGAAATTCTCCTTCAGGCAGTCAAGGCAAAATGCTCGGCCAGCGCACGCTCAACCCAGGTTTGAGCCTGGCCAAGGTAATGCGCAGGGTTCATCAATTGATCGAGTTCAGCGCTCGAGAGCTCGGCGGTCACTTGCGGTTCATCGCCGAGAACCGCACGCAAATGTCGCTGCTCGGCCACGGCGCGTTTGCAGCACAGCTCCAGCAGATGGTGCGCGCTGTCGCGACCGATCCGTTGGGCGAGGACGATGCTCACCGCTTCGGCCAGCACCAGACCTTGGGTCAAATCAAGGTTCTTCGCCATGCGCTCGACGTCAACCTCCAGCCCTTCGGTGATCAACAGCGCTTGCTGCAATGCACCGGACACCAGGCAACAAATTTCCGGCAGGGTTTCCCACTCGGCATGCCACAACCCCAGGCTGCGCTCGTGCTCTTGTGGCATGGCGCTGAACAGTGTCGACAGCAAACCGGGAACCCGCGTTGCGGCACCGATCAGCACGGCTGCGCCCACCGGGTTGCGTTTGTGCGGCATGGTCGAGGAACCGCCCTTGCCCGGCGCCGAGGGTTCGAAGACTTCCGCCGCCTCGGTCTGCATCAGCAGGCTGATGTCGCGGCCCAGTTTGCCGAGGCTGCCGGCGATCAGTCCAAGCGCCGCGCCGAACTCCACCAGACGATCACGTTGGGTGTGCCAGGGTTGTTCCGGCAACGTGAGTTGCAGCTCCTGCGCCAGCGCTTCGGCAATTGGCATGGCCTGCTCGCCGAGGGCCGCGAGGGTCCCGCTGGCGCCACCAAATTGCAGCACCAACAGGCGCGGCTTGAGTGCTTGCAGACGTTGCCGACTGCGGGTCACCGCTCCCAGCCAACCGGCGATTTTCATCCCCAGCGTGACCGGCGTCGCATGTTGCAGCCAGGTACGTCCGGCCATTGGCGTGAGCACATGGCGCCGGACCTGGATCGCCAACGCTTCGCCAAGTCGCGCCAGATCGGTCTCGATAAAGTGCAGTGCCTGGCGCAGTTGCAGCACCAGGCCGGTGTCCATCACATCCTGGCTGGTCGCGCCCAGATGCACGTAACGCTCAGCGTCCTGGTCATGCGCGGCGATCTGCTTGCCCAGCGCCTTGACCAGCGGAATCGCCGAGTTACCGGCAATCGCTATCGCCTCGCCAAGGGCAGAAAAGTCATAAAGTTCGGCCCTACAGGCCGCCTCGATCGGTGCAACGGCAGACGCCGGAATCAGTCCAACCCGCGCCTCGGCCCGGGCCAGTGCCGCTTCGAAATCGAGCATGGCCTGAACCCGGCCCTGATCGCTGAACACTTCACGCATATTTCGAGCAGTGAAATAGGCATCGAACAATTGATTGCTCGGTCGTTGCATAGGGGGTTCCTTACGCGGCGCGCGCCCGATTCAGGCGCGCGCCGACAATTCAAAGATCGTTTTCCAGATACGCTGCCCGTTTCGGCAAACGCAGGCTGAACAGGAAGGCGACCGCCATCATCACCGTCACGTACCAGTAGAAATAGTTCTCCACACCTACTGACTTCAGGCTCAACGCCACGTACTCCGCCGAACCGCCAAAGATCGCATTGGCTACCGCGTAGGCCAGGCCCACCCCCAGCGCACGGACTTGCGGCGGGAACATTTCGGCTTTCACCAGACCGCTGATCGAGGTGTAGAAACTGACGATCGCCAGTGCCAGAGTGATCAGCCCAAACGCCAGGAACGGGCTGGTCACGGACTTCAAGGTCAGCAGGATCGGCACGGTGAACAGCGTCCCCAGGGCACCGAACCAGAGCATCGAGTTACGCCGGCCAATCTTGTCCGCCAGCATGCCGAAGAATGGCTGCATGCACATATAAAGGAAGAGTGCGCCGGTCATGATGTAACTGGCGGTCTTGGCGGGCATCCCGGCGGTGTTCACCAGATACTTCTGCATATAGGTGGTGAAGGTGTAGAAAATCAGCGAACCACCGGCGGTGTAGCCAAGCACGGTAATAAAGGCGGCGGTGTGGTTCTTGAACAGCGCGGCCATGCTGCCGGCATCTTTGTCTGCACGCATTTCCTTGCTGGTGGTCTCTTTCAGCGAACGACGCAGGAACAGCGAAATCAATGCCGCGACAGCGCCGACCGCGAACGGAATCCGCCAGCCCCAGGCACGCAGGTCGTCCTCAGTCAGGAACTGTTGCAGGATCACCACCAATGACACCGCCAGCAGTTGGCCGCCGATCAAGGTCACGTACTGGAACGAGGCGAAGAAACCGCGCTGGCCCTTGAGCGCGACTTCACTCATGTAGGTCGCCGTGGTGCCGTATTCACCGCCCACCGACACACCCTGAATCAGGCGGGCCACCAGCAGCAGGATCGGCGCCCAGACGCCGATGTCCTTGTAGGTCGGCAAGCAGGCGATCAACAGTGAGCCGGCGCACATCATCAGCACCGAAATCATCATCGAATTCTTGCGCCCGTGCTTGTCGGCCACCCGGCCGAACAGCCAGCCACCGATGGGGCGCATCAAAAACCCGGCGGCGAACACCCCGGCGGTGTTAACCAGTTGCACCGTGGGGTTGTCGGAAGGGAAAAACGCCGGGGCGAAATAGATTGCGCAGAAGGCGTAAACATAGAAGTCGAACCACTCGACCAGATTGCCGGAAGACGCCCCGACAATCGCAAAGATCCTTTTGCCACGCTCTTCAGCGGTGTAGAGACTGGTTATTGTTGTCATGTTTTTTCACTCAATGGGGACAGTGAGAGTCTAGACATACTTTGCAACAGCCCCGTTTCACAGAAACAACCCCCGAAGGCAGCGGCAAACCTGTGGCGAGGGAGCTTGCTCCCGCTGGTCTGCGTAGCAGACCCAAAACCCGAGAATGCGGTTATTCAGACAGAACTGGTCAGCCGGGTTTACGACCGCTTCGCGGCCGAGCGGGAGCAAGCTCCCTCGCCACAACAGCGTGTTCACTCAATAATCGAAAAACACCGTTTCGGCATCAGTGCCCTGCAGGATCACATTCCACTGCAACGCGCCCGCCCCATTGGCTTTCGCCATCAAGGTTGTGCGGCGCTCTTCAGGTACGCAGGCCAGCAGCGGATCGCTGGTGTTGGCCGGTTCACCGTCGAAGTAGATCCGCGTCAGCAAGTGCTTCACCAGGCCACGGGCAAAAACCAGCACCACCAGATGCGGCGCCTGTGTACTGCCCTTGAGCCCCGGCACTGTCCCCGGTTTGATGGTGGTGAAACGGAACCGCCCTTCTGCGTCGACAGGCACCCGACCAAACCCTTCGAAATTAGGGTCCAGCGGTTTGTCCTGCTGATCTTCTGGATGGTCATACTTGCCAGCGGCGTTGGCCTGCCAGACTTCCAGCATCGCGTCGTTGACGAAGTCGCCGTTGCCATCGACCACCTGCCCGGTGATCGTCACACGTTCGCCAAGGGTTTCTTCGATGGTCAGATTTTCGCGGTTCAACCAGGTCAGACCAATGTGGTAATACGGCCCGACGGTGTGGGAAGTAGTCGCGTTCAGCGTCATCTTATTTCTCCATCGGCGTGGCATCACGGCCGCGCAAAACGATATCCCAGCGATAACCGAGGGCGTAGGACGGGATGGTTTTTTCCAGGTCGAAACTGGCGATCAAGCGCTCTTTCGCGCTGGTGTCGGGTACGCAGTTGTAAATCGGGTCGTAGGCCAGCAACGGATCACCGGGGAAGTACATCTGCGTGACCAGGCGCGTCAGAATACTCGGCCCGAACAGTGAGAAATGGATATGCGCCGGGCGCCAGGCATTGTGGTGGTTGCCCCACGGGTAGGCGCCGGGCTTGATGGTCTGGAACTGGTACCAGCCATCGGCGTCGGTCACGGTGCGGCCGGTGCCAGTAAAGTTCGGGTCCAGCGGCGCGTCATGCAGGTCACGGTCGTGGTTGTAGCGGCCGGCGGCGTTGGCCTGCCAGATCTCCAACAGAATCCCCGGCACCGGCAAGCCGTTCTCATCCAGCACGCGGCCGTGAATGATGATCCGCTCACCCAATGGCTCGCCCTGATGCTGGGCCGTCAGGTCGTTGTCCTGCTCTTGCAGGTACTCGGCGCCGATGGTCGGACCGGTGATTTCCGACAATGAGTGAGGCAAAAACACCAACGGTTTGGACGGCGAACGACGGTTGGTCGATTGATAGGCCGGGTGCAAATATTCCGGCTGAGTGCCCGCTTGCGGGCGACGGTAACCAGGCTTGTCAGTCATGAAACTGTCCTCTTTTCTTGTTCGGTAGCGCGGGTGCGCGTCAGACCCGTTCGATTGCCAATGCCAGACCTTGGCCAACGCCAACGCACATGGTCGCCAGTGCTTTCTTGCCGCCAGTCTTTTCCAACTGATGCAACGCTGTCAGCACCAGCCGTGCACCGCTCATGCCCAGTGGATGCCCCAATGCGATGGCACCACCGTTCGGGTTGACCTGCGCCGCGTCGTCGGCCAGACCGAGTTCACGCAACACCGCAAGACCCTGGCTGGCAAAGGCTTCATTGAGTTCGATCACATCGAAATCGCTGACCGCCACGCCCAGGCGTTCGGTCAACTTGCGCACCGCCGGCACCGGGCCGATGCCCATCACCCGTGGCGCGACACCAGCACTGGACATGCCCAGCACCCGAGCGCGGGCAGTCAGACCGTGTTTTTTTACTGCTTCGGCCGAGGCCAGAATCAGTGCCGCCGCACCGTCGTTCACGCCTGAGGCATTGCCAGCGGTGACGGTCTTGTCCGGGCCATTGACCGGTTTGAGTTTGCTCAGTGTTTCCAGGGTTGTGTCAGCGCGTGGATGCTCGTCCTGCTCGACCACGCTTTCACCCTTCTTGTGGGCAATGCGCACCGGGACGATTTCTTCGGCGAAAAAGCCTGCAGCTTGCGCGGCCGCCGTCCGTTGCTGACTGCGCAGTGCGAAAGCATCCTGATCAGCGCGGGAAACCGCGTAATCGTCGGCCACATTGTCGCCGGTCTGCGGCATCGCATCGACGCCGTACTGAGCCTTCATCAAGGGGTTGATGAAGCGCCAGCCGATGGTGGTGTCTTCCAGTTTCATGTTGCGCGAGAACGCCGCATCGGCCTTGCCCATCACGAACGGCGCGCGGGACATCGACTCGACGCCGCCGGCAATCGCCAGTTCCATCTCACCGCTGGCAATCGCCCGGAACGCCGTGCCAATGGCATCCATGCCCGAGGCGCACAGGCGATTGAGAGTCACGCCGGGAATGCTTTCCGGCAGCCCGGCCAGCAGCAATGCCATGCGCGCCACGTTGCGGTTGTCCTCGCCGGCCTGGTTGGCGCAGCCGAGGAACACCTCGTCCACCGCGCTCCAATCGACGCTCGGGTTGCGTTCCATCAGGGCCTTGATCGGCACGGCGGCCAGATCGTCAGCGCGAACCATCGACAAACCACCGCCAAAACGGCCGATGGGGGTGCGAATCGCATCGCAGATATAAACCTCGCGCATCAGGCTTCTCCCGGTGCTTGGCCATGGGCGGCGGCGGTACGCGCTTCAAGATCACGCAGCGCGGCCAACTCGACGTCGGTCGGTTCGGCGGTGTGCTCCACCTGCTCGGCAAAGCGGATTGCCCAACCGGTGGCGGCAACAACCTGCTCGCGGGTCACGCCTGGGTGCAGCGCGGTGACCACGAATTCGTTGCTGCCGACTTCCGGTTCCATGATGCACAGGTCGGTGATGATCCCCACGGGGCCAGCACCCGGCAGGCCAAGACGCTTGCGCGAGTCGCCGCCTTCGCCATGGCCGACCGAGGTAATGAAATCAAGCTTGTCGACAAACGAACGGGCCGATTGCTTGAGGATGATCAACACGCTTTTCGCCGAGCCTGCGATCTCCGGCGCACCGCCGGCACCCGGCAGACGGACTTTCGGATGATGGTAATCGCCGACCACGGTGGTGTTGATGTTGCCAAAACGGTCGACCTGAGCGGCACCGAGAAAGCCGACGTCAATGCGCCCGCCTTGCAGCCAATAGCGAAAAATCTCACCGGTCGGGACGACGGTGTCGGCGGTTTCCGCCAGTTCACCGTCACCGATCGACAATGGCAATACTGTCGGCTTGGCACCAATCGGACCCGATTCGTAGATCAGGACCACATCCGGCGAAGACGTCAGGCGTGCCAGGTTGGCCGCTTTCGACGGCAGGCCGATGCCGACGAAGCACACCGAGCCATTCTTCAGTCGGCGAGCGGCGGCGACAGTCATCATTTCATTGGTGGAGTAAGCCATTATTGAGCCTCCGACACTTTGGCCAACTTGGCCTGGAATTCACTGAAGTCAGCGCTGCCGTGGATGTATTCGTTGATCCACGCGGTGAAGGTTTCACGGTCGCGGGCAATCGGATCCCAGGCCTGGTAGAAGCGGTTGTCGCGTTCGGTATAACCGTGGGCGTAGGACGGATGCGCACCGCCGGGAACATGGCAAACCGCGCTCAAGGCCCAGGTCGGCAATACGCAGGCATTCATCGGCGCGTTCAGGTCGTCGACGATTTCTTCAACCGTGACGATGCAGCGCTTGGCGGCCAATGCGGCTTCCTTCTGCACCCCAAGAATGCCCCAGAGCAAGACATTGCCCTTGCGATCAGCTTTCTGCGCGTGGATCACCGTAACGTCTGGACGCACCGATGGCACCGCCGCCAGCACTTCGCCGGTGAACGGGCAGGTCACGCTTTTGATCAGCGGGTTGACCTTCGGCAAGTCGGAACCGGCATAGGCCCGCAGCACAGCGAACGGTAGTCCGGAGGCACCCGCGACGTAGGCATTAGCCAGATCGGCGTGGCTGTGTTCTTCGATTTCCAGAGCGTGTGGCCACTGTTTCTCGACGGCATCGCGCAGACGGTGCAGCGAGCCCACGCCCGGGTTTCCGCCCCAGGAAAAAATCAGCTTGCGAGCGCAACCGGCACCGATCAATTGGTCGTAGACCAGATCAGGAGTCATGCGCACCAACGTCAGGTCTTTCTTGCCCTGACGAATGATTTCATGACCCGCTGCGTTAGGAATCAAGTGAGTGAAGCCTTCGAGCGCGACGGTATCGCCGTCGTTGACGAATTGCTTCACCGCGTCGTGCAGCGAAAGGATTTCAGCCATGGGGTTGGACTCCCGATTCTCAGTAAACCGATGTGGAGGACAAGGCGCGATAAGCAGCGCCGGAATGACTGAAGGTTAAGCCGCCGAAAAACCCCAAACAATCCGATAATCGACTAAGTGTTCGTTTATCGAACGGATTGTTGCCTCCCTACTGATCGAATCAAAAGCTTCGCCAGCAAGCCCGCTCCCACAGGGATCACCCATCACCCTGTGGGAGCGGGCTTGCTCGCGAAAAGGCCATCAAACTCGCTAAAAAATCTGAATCCTGCCTTCAGGTCGCATCCGCATGGCTGACCATGCCTTTGATCACCACCGCCGTGGTGGCCAATGCCGCCGGAATCACCAAAGCCGTCAGCACCTGTTCGAAGTTCCAGCCCAGACCCAGTAACGTAGCGCCCATCCAGGCGCCGAGAATCGCACCGAAACGGCCAATCCCAAGCATCCACGACACGCCAGTCGCCCGGCCTTGAGTCGGATAGAAGCGCGCCGCCAGCGACGGCATCGCCGATTGCGCGCCGTTGACGCACATCCCGGCGACCAGCACCAACGTTGCCAGCAGTGTGATGTTGCCCAGGCTCTGCCCTACAGCGTAGGCAAACACCCCAGCCAACAAGTAGAAAATGCCGATCACCTTGTGCGGATTGAACCGGTCCATCGCCCAACCCACCGCCACCGCACTCAACACGCCACCAAACTGAAACAGCGCACCAATGAACGCCGCCTGTTCCATGCTCGCGCCGCTGTCACGCATCAGGGTCGGCAACCAGCTGGTCAGCAGATAGACGATGACCAGCCCCATGAAATAGGTCAGCCACAGCAGCAACGTGCCAGTGCTGTAAGTGCCGGAGAAAATCACCGCAAACACGTTGCGGGCTTTCACGGTTGTCTGTTCAGGCACGCTGAAACTCGATGCCTGAGCGACAACCGTCGGATCAATCGGCGCCAGCGCCTTGCGCACCTTGTCGGTTCCGCGATTGCGCACCACCAGGTAACGCGCCGACTCCGGCAACCACAGCAACAGCACCACCCCGAGAATCAACGGCAGAATCCCGCCAATCAGCAACAGGCTGTGCCAACCGAACGCAGGGATCAGCTTGGCTGAAATGAAACCGCCGCCAGCCATGCCTAGGTTGAATCCACAGAACATGCTGGTCACCAGCAGGGATTTTTTGCGCTCCGGGGTGTATTCCGACAACAGCGTGGTGGCATTCGGCATGCCAGCACCAAGGCCGAGCCCGGTCAGGAACCGCAGCACCAGCAACTGATCGACGTTAGTGCTGTAAGCCGAGGCCAGACTGAAAGCGCCGAACAACAACACTGCGCCGACCAGTACGACTTTTCGCCCAAAACGGTCAGCCAACGGTCCAGAGCCCAGTGCGCCGAAGACCATGCCGATCAGCGCCGCACTCATTACCGGGCCGAGGCTGGCGCGGTCGATCCCCCAATCCTGAGACAGCGCCGGAGCAATAAAATCCATGGCTGCAGTATCCAGACCATCGAGAAACACAATCAGGAAACACAGGATCACCACCCGCCATTGATAGCGCGACAGCGGTTGGGCATTGATAAAGGACTGCACATCGAGGCAGTTCCCGACAGCGGATTGAGGCTGGTTCATTATTTTTATTCCAGGCAAGAAACGCAGGCGAACACGTGCTGGCAATCGCCAGCCGTATCACAAAAAGGCTAATACCGGGATCAGTCGATCCGGTTTCGATGGCTGACTCGGGCGGGACAGCGACCGGCAGAGAACATGTGCATGGGGGGTGCCTCTTCATTATTATTGGGTCGTCATCCGGTGCTGGGCTGAGAGGCCAACAGCACTGGATGACGCTGCCGCGACATTAATGAGGCAAAGGAAACAGCGTCAATTCACCAAACGCGACTCTGTGCGTTTATCGAACAGCTTACGCAAACAGCTGAGCACTCAATTCACGACTGGCACTCAACAACCCGGGCAAAAAACGCTGCTCCAGTTCGTTGCGACTGACGCGCCCGGCATGCGTGCTGACATTCAGCGCAGCCAGCACCTGACCGGATGCGTCGTACACCGGAACGGCAATCGAGCGCAGCCCTTGCTCGAGTTCCTGGTCGACAATGCACCAGCCTTGCTGCCGAACTTCCTGAAGGCATTCGAGCAACGACTCGCGCGTATGCAGGGTGCGGCTGGTCTTGGCCTGCAACTCGGCATGTTCGAGATAGTCGTGCAGCGAAGCATCATCCAGTGCTGCCAGAAGGATCCGACCCATGGAGGTGCAATAAGCCGGCAAACGCCCACCCACCGACAAGTCGACGGAGATCAGTCGCTGGGTCGTTGCCGAACGGGCGATGTACAAGATGTCATCACCTTCCAGCGTGGCCATGTTGCAAGCCTCGTGCAGTTGCTCGCTCATGCGGTCCAGGTACGGCTGGGCCGATACCGCCAGCGGCGTCGAGGACAGATAGGCATGGCCGAGGGTCAGGACTTTGGGCAACAGCGAATAGGTTCGACCGTCGGTGGTCGCGTAGCCGAGTTTGATCAGCGTATGCAGGCAACGGCGTACGGCGGCGCGGGGAATTTCCGTGCGATGGCTGATCTGCGCGATGGTCAAATGCCGCTTGCGCTCCTGGAAGGCTTGCACCACCGCCAGGCCACGGGCCAGGGAAGTCATGAAGTCCGGATCGCCGGTGAACGCCTGAATTCGCTTGGCTGGCGAGGCAACGATCGGCGGCGCCACTGAAGCAAAGGAATTACGCAATTGATCGTTCATTTCAGGTCATTCCGCAGAGTTCGACAGCTATTACAAGCTGCTCTGGATCGCAAGCACAAGCATGAGCAGCCAAGGTTGGGCGATTATCGAACCATTAATCGATAATCGCAATCAACTGACTGGAGGGCTATATAGGATGAGGGCTACGGGCGACCGCGTGTACGTTTCCTATAAAGCTCGGAATCTTTCATTACAGGTTTTCACACTTTTGCTGACACTGAATAACAGCCGTTTTTTAATCCACTCAATGTGGACGACTTAATGGCGCCAGGAAACGGGTCTGTAAAGACATTGCCAAAAAGTGAACTTGCGCACAAAACTTGCGCGGAACAAAACAAATTCACAGGACGAAGCACTTTTAAGTTATTCGAGATAGTGTTCTGCCAATCGGCCGCTATAATGCACTTCAGTGATGACCGCGTTTTTTTGCAACTACGGGATCCAATCACTCAGGCAGTGCGAGGTTTCAACCCCGCTTCCTGCTGGCAAGCGCTTGACGCTCATTTCGAATGCCCGGCCAATGCGTTTGCAAAAAAACAAGAAAACTGATGCTACGTCAGTGGTTCTGCTCTGGTGCCGTGGCCGCCTGCTAGAAGGAAGCTGTCAAGCACAACGCTGTCAGAATGGGTGTCTTGCCGGACACTCTGCTCGAGACGCTTGTGATCGACGCAACGAATGCAGTGCGTATCACCAGAATTTATCTCAACTCAATTAGGTAACACTGTGACGAAAGACGAACTGCGCGCGGAACTTGAGCGCCAGGAACAACGTTACAAGGAAGTTTACGGCGGGGAAGTCACCACCTACGCCGCTCAACCTGACCCGGAACGTAAACCTTGGCGTAAACGCGCCAGCATCCTCGATCAGGCCTTTACCCAGGAACTGCAGAAGATGGAAAAAGAACTCAAAGCCGAAGAGCCATAATCGCTCCGGTTTGAGATCTTCCGGGCCTGCGTCACCTTCAGTCACACGCTGAATGGATTGACGCTCCATATCGCGCCCGCTAAAAGCGGGCGACTGCCACCTCAATCCCACCGATTGAGGTAAATGGCGCTTGGCTGGCCCTCCTTACAGATATTTCACACACCCATTTCAGTTTCCCGTCGAAGCAACTGAAATGTCGACATGTGCCACAACCACCAATGAAATCAAGGGCTTGAAAAACCTACGACAACACTGGGGTTTAGGGCCTTGTTACACACTAAATCGTTGAAGAATGTAACCGATGAGCAGCAAGTGCATTGATTTGCAGGGTTTTCTGGCATAATCGCGCCCCCTTATGACCGGGTCAGAAAACCTTCATGATCGATTTATTCAGCGGACTGGATGCTTGGGTGCTTGTGAGCCTCTTCCTCGCCCTGGCCTTTGTCCTCGCCTTCGAGTTCATCAACGGCTTTCATGACACCGCTAACGCGGTTGCCACTGTTATCTACACCAAAGCCATGCCGCCTCATCTGGCAGTGTTTTTTTCCGGTGTATTCAACTTCCTCGGCGTGTTGCTGGGCGGCGTTGGCGTGGCCTATGCCATCGTCCACCTGCTGCCGGTAGAGTTGCTGATCAATGTGAATACCGGCCACGGGCTGGCAATGGTGTTCTCCTTGCTCGCTGCGGCCATCACCTGGAACCTGGGGACCTGGTACTTCGGTATCCCGGCCTCCAGCTCTCATACCCTGATCGGTTCGATCCTGGGTGTAGGTCTGGCAAACGCCCTGATCAACGACATTCCATTGGCTGACGGTGTTAACTGGCAGAAAGCGATCGATATCGGCGCATCCTTGGTGTTCTCGCCAATAGCCGGTTTCCTGGTGGCCGCGTTGGTGCTGATTGGCCTGAAATGGTGGCGTCCTCTGTCCAAGATGCACAAGACACCGGACCAGCGCCGCAAGCTCGATGACAAGAAACACCCGCCGTTCTGGAACCGTCTGGTTCTGGTGATCTCGGCGATGGCTGTCAGCTTTGTTCACGGCTCCAACGATGGCCAGAAAGGCATCGGCCTGATCATGCTGGTATTGATCGGTATCGTGCCGGCGCAGTTCGTTCTCGACCTGAGCAGCAGCACCTACCAGATCGAACGGACTCGCGATGCGACCCTGCACTTGAGCCAGTTCTACAAGCGCAATGCCGATACTCTGGGCGAGTTCCTGGCCCTGGGCAAAAGCCTGGACGGTGATTTGCCGGAGAAATTCCGCTGCAACCCGCAACAGACCGAACCGACCATTTCCGCCCTGCTCGGCACCCTCAAAGGTGTAGCGGACTACCACTCGCTGTCGCAGGAAAGCCGCATCGAAGTTCGTCGCTACCTGCTCTGCCTGGACGACACGGCGAAAAAAGTCGGCAAATTGCCTGGCCTCGAAGCCCGCGAAAAGGCTGACCTGGACAAACTGCGTAAGGACCTGACCACCACCACTGAATACGCCCCGTTCTGGGTGATTCTGGCAGTCGCCCTGGCACTCGGCCTGGGCACCATGGTTGGCTGGAAACGCGTGGTACTGACCATCGGCGAGAAGATCGGCAAGCAAGGCATGACCTACGCCCAGGGCATGTCGGCACAAATCACCACTGCGGGCATGATCGGTCTGGCAAACATCTTCAGCCTGCCGGTATCGACCACCCACGTACTGTCTTCGGGTGTGGCCGGGACCATGATCGCCAACAAAAGCGGCCTGCAAGGCGGCACCGTGAAAACCATCCTGCTGGCCTGGGTCCTGACCCTGCCTGCAACGATGGCCCTGTCGGCCGGCCTGTTCTGGCTGGCATCGAAGGCACTTGGTAGCTGATTCATAGCCGTACAAAAAAAAGCGCGCCCTCCCGGAGGTCGCGCTTTTTTTATGCCCATGTGTCCCAAAAGATCGCAGCCTGCGGCAGCTCCTTGTATCTCGACTATCGCTCCGTCAGGAGCGATAGTTCTCGACTGATCATCGAGGGAGGGACCTGGAAGCCGCGCAGCTCCTTAG
>NZ_JBIUVW010000010.1:0-149584 GCF_044743155.1 Pseudomonas sp. NPDC087697
CGCATCGCCAAATACACCAAGGAAGGCAAGGCGATTTCCATCGCTCTGCTGGGCAACGCGGCTGAAATTCTGCCGGAACTGGTTCGTCGCGGCGTGCGCCCGGACATGGTCACCGACCAGACCAGCGCCCACGATCCGCTCAACGGTTACCTGCCGGCCGGCTGGACCTGGGAAGAGTACCGCGCTCGCGCCAAGACCGAGCCGGCTGCCGTGGTCAAAGCCGCCAAGCAATCGATGGCCGTGCACGTTAAAGCGATGCTCGACTTCCAGAAAATGGGCATTCCGACCTTCGACTACGGCAACAACATCCGTCAGATGGCGCAAGAAGAAGGCGTCGAGAACGCCTTCGACTTCCCAGGCTTCGTACCGGCTTACATCCGTCCGCTGTTCTGCCGTGGTATCGGTCCGTTCCGTTGGGCTGCGCTGTCGGGCGATCCGCAAGACATCTACAAAACCGACGCCAAGGTCAAAGAGCTGATCCCGGACGACGCCCACCTGCACAACTGGCTGGACATGGCGCGCGAGCGCATCAGCTTCCAGGGTCTGCCGGCACGTATCTGCTGGGTGGGTCTGGGTCTGCGCGCCAAGCTCGGTCTGGCGTTCAACGAAATGGTCCGCAGCGGCGAGCTGTCGGCACCGATCGTGATCGGCCGAGACCACCTGGACTCCGGTTCGGTGGCCAGTCCGAACCGCGAAACCGAATCCATGCAGGACGGTTCCGATGCCGTGTCCGACTGGCCACTGCTCAACGCCTTGCTCAACACCGCGAGCGGCGCGACCTGGGTTTCCCTGCACCACGGCGGCGGCGTCGGCATGGGTTTCTCCCAGCACTCGGGCATGGTGATTGTCTGCGACGGTACTGACGAAGCGGCCGAGCGTATCGCTCGCGTGCTGCACAACGACCCGGCGACTGGCGTCATGCGTCACGCCGACGCGGGTTACCAGATCGCGATCGACTGCGCCAACGAGCAGGGCCTGAACCTGCCGATGATCACCGGTTGATCTGTCGGTCAGGGGCACATGGAGATGGGGAAGCTGTCCAGGCTGAAACCATTATGGGTGCGAATTAACCGGCTTAACTGACGGTTGGTTTTTATGGTTTTGTCTTGTGTGCACAAAAATAGTTGTGCGCACAGACATTGGAGATTCGGCCTGAGCCGGATCAGTTCGCAACACTCCATTGATTAGGCAGGAAGTATCAAGATGTCGAAGAAATCAAGCTGGATGGGTTCTGTAGCGCTCAGTGCAATGGTTCTGGCCTGTGCTCCGGCACTGCAGGCCAAAGAGTGGACCTCGGTGAATATTGCGACCGAGGGCGCCTATGAACCCTGGAACCTGACGCTCCCGGGTGGAAAAATCGGCGGTTTCGAACCGGAGCTGATGGATGTCATCTGCCCGCGCATGAAGCTCAAGTGCAACGTCGTCGTACAGAACTGGGACGGGATGATCGCCAGCCTCAATGCTGGTAAATTCGACGTACTGATGGACGCCATCGTCATCAACGAGGAACGCCAGAAGGTCATGGCCTTCTCGACGCCTTACGCCCAGACACCGGCCAGTTTCGTCGCGCTGAAAGCCGATCTGTTGCCGGGAAAAACCGGTGCTGACGCCGCCATCACCCTGGGCACCGACGCCAAGGAAGTACGTGCCGGCGTTGAAGAACTGCGCAAGGCACTCAAGGGCAAAACCATTGGTATCGCCTCCGGCACCATTTACACGTCATTCATTGATCAGAACTTCAAGGATGTGGCGACCATTCGTGAGTACGGCAGCTCGGCCGAAGCCATTCTCGATCTGCTGGCCGGCCGTATCGACGTCGCTTTCGATGACGTAACCTTTTTCAACTCGGTAATGGACAAGCCTGAGAACAAACCGCTGGTCTTTACCGGCCCGGTCATCAAAGGCCCGATCTGGGGTGAAGGCGAAGCGCTGGGCTTCCGTCAGAAAGACCCTGAGCTGAAAGCCAAGTTCGACACAGCCCTCAAGGAAGCCATGGCTGACGGTACGATCAAGAAATTGAGCGAGAAGTGGTTCAAGGCAGACCTTACCCCTAAGCAATGATTCTGAATGGCCCGGCACCGTAAAGGTTGCCGGGCCTGCTTAAACCTTTTCATAAGTGGGCCCCTCTATGAACGTCTTGCAGCTACTCAGTTTCGGTGACTCAGGCTGGGGAATGGCGCTGCTCAAGGCAGCGGGCATGACCGTGATATTGACCCTGGCAGCCCTGCTGGTGGGTGCGGTATTTGGCAGCTTGGTCGCTGCTGCCAAGCTATCCCGTCAGCGCAGTTTGCGCTGGCTGGGGGATCTGTATTCGATACTGTTCAGGGGGATCCCCGAGTTGCTGGTGATCTACCTGTTCTACTTTGGCGGAGCCAGTGTGGTAACAGCGGTTGGCCACTGGTTCGGCGGTGAAGGCTATATCGACGTGCCGCCTTTTCTGGTCGGGGCGTTGGCGGTCGGGCTGATTTCCGGCTCCTATCAGGCTGAAGTCTACCGGGGCGCTTTTCTCGCGGTATCGCGGGGCGAACTGGAAGCCGGACTGGCCATCGGCATGACCCGTGCGATGCGCTTCAAACGGATTCTGGTCCCCCAGGTGCTGCGATTCGCGCTGCCTGGGCTGGGCAATGTCTGGCAAATGAGTCTGAAAGACTCCGCGCTGATTTCAGTCATTGGTTTGGTGGAATTGATGCGTGCCAGCCAGGTCGCGGCCGGATCCACTCGTCAATATTTCACGTTCTATATCATCGGGGGCGCTGTGTACCTCATTCTCACTGGCCTGTCCGGTCGGCTTTTCCACATGGCTGAAGCTCGCGTGCGCCGTACGCGGCAGCGCAGCCCAGTCTAGTTCGAGTCGGGAGCGACACTTATGATCGATTTTCCGTTCCTCGCGGACACCATGCTCAAGCTTCTGGCCGCACTGCCCACCACGCTGACGCTGTTTTTCAGCTCATTGGTGATAGGCCTGACCCTGTCCGTCGGCATTGTCAGCCTGCGGGTCAGCCGCTGGTGGTTTTTCAGCTACCCAGCGCGGTTCTACATCATGTTGTTTCGCGGTACGCCGCTGCTGATTCAAATGTTCCTGATTTACTACGGACTGGGCCAGTTCCCGGCCATTCGCGATAGCTTCGCCTGGGTACTGCTCCGGTCGCCCTATGGCTGCGCGGTGGTTTCACTGGCCTTGTGTACCGCCGGTTACACCGCCGAAATCATTCGCGGTGGGCTGCTTAGCGTGCCACAGGGGCAGATCGAGGCGGGCAAGGCCGTGGGCATGTCGCCCTGGGAACTGCTACTCCGGATCATTGCGCCGGTTACCCTGCGCCAGGCCCTGCCGGCCTACTCCACCGAAGCCATTTTGCTGGTCAAGTCCACGGCGCTGGCCAGCCTGGTGACTGTCTGGGACGTCACTGGCGTCGCGCAACAGATCATCCAGCGCACCTATCGCACGATGGAAGTGTTCATTTGTGCAGCCTTGATCTACCTGGTGCTGAATTTCCTGGTCGTCCGTGCTGTCGCCTGGCTCGAGTATCGCCTCTCGCCGCATTTGCGTGAGCGGCCAGTCGACGCCATCAAAAAAGCCAGCCCTTCGCTGCCTACCCATTCCTGATTTGATACGGAGCATGCCATGAGCACTCAGCCCGCTTCAGCCTTGTCGGTAACTAACATCCAGAAGTCCTTCGGCAGCGCCCATGTCCTCAAGGGCATTTCCCTGGAAGCCCACAAGGGCGACGTGATCTCGATCCTCGGTGCCAGTGGATCCGGTAAAAGTACCTTCCTGCGTTGCATCAACCTTCTGGAAACGCCCGATCAAGGCATCATCAGCGTCAATGGTGAAGTGATCGAAATGAAGCAGCATGCCGACGGCCGCCAGACCCCGAGCAACAGTCGCCAGGTCGAGCGCATGCGCAGCTGCCTGGGTATGGTGTTCCAGAGCTTCAACCTCTGGTCGCACATGACGGTGCTGCAAAACGTCATCGAAGGCCCGATGCGGGTGCTCAAACGTTCCCGTGCCGAATGCATTGAGGAAGCAGAAGCCCTGCTGCACAAGGTCGGCCTGTATGATCGCCGCGACTATTACCCCGCTCACCTGTCCGGTGGTCAGCAGCAACGCGTAGCGATAGCGCGCGCGCTGGCGATGAATCCACAAGTCATGTTGTTCGACGAACCGACCTCGGCACTTGACCCTGAACTCGTTGGAGAGGTTTTGCGCGTAATGCGCTCTCTGGCTGAAGAAGGCCGCACCATGCTTGTGGTCACGCACGAGATGGGCTTTGCCCGGCACGTGTCAAATCGGGTGGTGTTCATGCATGGCGGCCTGATCGATGTGCAGGGTACGCCAGCAGAACTATTCGAAGGTTTGCCCAGCGAACGCTTTCGGCAATTCGTCTCCAGCCATCATGAGAGAAGTACCGAATAAACATCGCCCAGGGTGCGCGCCTTGGCGCGCACCCTGCCAGTCCGCTTCAGACTGGGTGAGAAGCGAAAGAGCACAGCCGGCAAAAGCAACTCACTTACTCATACGTTCCAATGAAGCGATCACGTTGGATTTCGCGGATACATCCGCGTCTACAGGTCCGCCTCAACTTTCGAAAGCTGCAACAACCCAATCAGCCTCTGCACATCCACCCGCCCCCGCTTGGCCGCAGGCACAAACGCACAATAAGCATGCCCCAGCTTCAATGACGCAGTAGAAAGCGCAATCAAACGCCCCGCCTCCAAATCCCGCTTCGCAATTACCTTCTGCCCCAAAGCAATCCCCATCCCCAGCTTCGCAAGGGTCACCGACAGGCTCGACAACCCCGAGCGGCGGCCATGTGCGGGGTCCGGCGAATAGTCGCCTACTTCGCTGGTGAACCAATCACTCCACGTAGGATGCGACGCATAGTGGGGTCCCCATTGGGTATGGATAAACAAACTTTCGTGAATCTGTGTGAGATCGAAGTCCTTGTTGCCGTGCCGATACCAAATCTCCGGCGCGCAAACCGGCAGCACTTCGTCATGGAACAAGGGGATGGCCTCAAACGAGGGGTAGTGATAATCCCCATAGCTGACGCGAAGATCCACGTCATGCCGGGCGAGGTCGACCGGGTCATCTTCCACGCGAACATCCACCGACAGTTGTGGGTAGATCTCCAGCAGCTCTGACAACTTCGGGGCCAGCCAGCATTCGGCCAGGGAAAACGGCACGCTGACAATAAGCCGTGTGCGCATTTCACCTTCGAGTATGCGCACGGTCATCGCGGCAATGTCACCCAGCGCCCGAGAGGTTTGCGGATAGATCGCCAGACCGGCGTCGGTGAGGGCCAGGCGGTTGCCGTTGCGTACGAAGAGTTTCTTGCCGAAATAGTCTTCCAAATGGCGAATCTGCTGGCTGACGGCCGCCGATGACACGCCCAGTTCTGCCCCCGCCAGCACAAAGCTGCCCAGCCGTGCTGCGACTTCGAAGGTCCGAACGGCATTGAGGGGTGGTAACCGTTGCATGAGCGCGTCTCCCATAAGTTTTACTAGGGGGATCCTAACAATTTATGCCGTTGTTACGAAGATTTTCATGGGGTACGTTGCAGCCATCTACAACGAGAGGGTCATCATGAACAACGTCATAGATCTTGAGCGCTATCCACTCGACCGTGAAGGCAGCGAAGAGTGGAACCGCTTGGTTGAGAAGTCCCGAAACGAGCTGAACCTGAACGGCATGTTCAATCTGGAAGGCTTTATCGCAGAGGACAAAGTGCGCCTGGCGGCCGAGCAAATTCAGCCGACCATGAACAGCGAATCCCATACCCACAGCCGCACGCACAATATCTACTTCAAACCGCAGATCGAGGGCTTGGCGGCGGATCATCCGGCATTACGCAACGTCGAGACGGTCAGCCATACCCTGTGCGCAGACCAACTCAAGGGCAGCCTTGTCAGTGACGTCTACGAGTACCCGCCCCTGGTGGCCTTTCTGGCCGCCGTCATGGAGAAGCCGCACTTGCACGTGATGGCCGACCCCTTGGCGCGCGTCAACGTGATGAGCTACCGCCAGGGCGAGACCTTGAATTGGCACTTCGATCGCTCCGAATTCACCACCACGCTGATGCTGCAGGCCCCCGAAGAAGGTGGCGAATTCCAGTACCGCAACGACTTGCGCACCAGTGATGATCCCAACTACGCCGGCGTGGCCGAACTGCTTGAGGGGCGTGATCCCCAGGTGCAGACACTCAAGCTGCGCGCCGGCACGCTCAATGTGTTTCGCGGTAAAAACACGGCGCACCGCGTCACCCCGGTCAAGGGTAACCGCGAACGGATGGTGGCGGTTTTCTCGTACTACGAAAAACCCGGCGTGCTGTTCAGCGCTGAGGAACAACTGGGCTTTTACGGCCGAACGGCCTGACTCGTACGCAACACCCTAATAAAAGTCCCTCGACTCGCCTTATGGCGGTCATTGCTTGCCCCTGCCGATCCTTTTCGAACTCTTTGGGGAAACACATGCATTCCATCACTCGCTTTACCCGAAACCTGCTCGCCTGTACCGCCCTGGGCAGCAGCCTGCTGTTTACTGGCATGGCCGCTGCCAAGGACTGGACAACGGTTCGTGTGGCCACCGAAGGGGCTTACGAACCCTGGAACACCACACTGCCCAACGGCGAGATTGCCGGTTTCGAACCTGAACTGCTGAAGGACCTGTGCGCGAGGATCCAGCTTGAGTGCAAGCTTCAAGCCCAGGACTGGGACGGGATGATCGCGGGGCTTAACGCCAACAAATTCGACATGCTGATGGATGCCATCGTGATTACCCCGGAGCGTGAGGCCATCGTCGCTTTCTCACAGCCGTATGCGGCCACGCAGGGTGTGTTTGTCAGCTCAACGCCAGCGGTGATTTCAAGCGCCCCGAGCGATGAAGTGGTCAAGCTCAGCGGTGATCGGAACAACGACCAGGCCACCATCGATCAACTGCGCTCGCTGGTCAAAGGTAAGGTCATTGGTATTCAGTCCGGCACGGCTTACACGGACTTTGTGGAGAAAAACTTTAAAAGTGTCGCGACCATCCGGGTCTACAAAAAGTCCGGCGAGCACATGATGGACCTGAACGCAGGCCGCATTGATTTTGCTTTCGATGACGTGACGTTTTTCTCCTCCGTGCTGCAAAACCTGGAAAACCAGGCGGTGCATATGGTCGGCCCCAAGATAGGTGGGCCCATCTGGGGCCCGGGCGAGGCCCTGGCGTTCAGGAAGGGTGATACTGACTTGAAGGAAAAATTCAACCATGCCCTGAGCGCAGCCCTGGCGGATGGGACGGTCGAACAGCTGTCGAAGAAGTGGTTCAAGGCCGACATAGCGCCTTAGGGAAGGCTGCTCGCCACGGCATGACGAGCCGTGGCGCGCTGATGGTCACCGCGACCTCAGGGCGCTAAGGTGACATCAGCCTGGCCGCTGAACCCGTACGACCGCGAGGCTTTCTTCGGTGGCACGGAGGTGGGTTACACGGACTATCCTTTCTACACCGAAGCTGCCTGATACTCTGCACCACCGGCAACTGGGGGCCATAGCTGCTCCCAACTGCCCATGGACACCTATTTCGTTTCCAAAGAAGTGCTTATATGAAGGACCTTTTCACCTACAGGCTGTTCACAAGGGTGGCGCGACTGGGCAGTTTTTCGGCCGCGGCACGCGAAATGGGTCTTTCTCAATCCCAGGTCTCCAGGGTTGTTGCCGAACTCGAAGCCGATCTCGGCACCCTGCTTTTGGCGAGATCGACACGCGCAGTTGTACCCACTGAGGCGGGGGCGGATTTTCTGTCGCGCATGGAGCCGATCCTTGCAGCAGTGGAAGAAGCCGAGCAGAGCGTTCGCGCAGGTGGAGAGCTGCGTGGCGTCGTCCGGATCAGCATGCCAACGAGCATCGGCGTCAGGGAAATCATTCCGCGTATAGCTCCGTTCGCGGCAATACATCCCAACCTGCATATCCAGGTCCTGCTCGCTGATCACTGGCAAGATCTGGTCCGCGAAAATATCGATGTTGCGATAAGGCTGGGGCGGCTATTGGATTCCAGTGCAACAAGCCGTCAGATCATGACAATCTCCAGGTTCATTCTCGCCTCCCCCTCCTACTTGCGCGCCGCTGGAGAGCCGACTACACCGGAAGACCTGCAATCACATCGAATCATTGCAGGTCCAGCCTCGACTGTCCCGAGCGGCTGGATGTTCACTCGCAATGGAGAGACCAGGACAATTCAGCTCGAGGCTCACTTCTCGACCGACGAAAATGAGGGAGCTGTCGCAGCCGCAGCCGCTGGGTTGGGGATCACGTCGACAACGGCCTGGGCATGTCGGCGTGAGCTTGAAAGTGGTGAACTCGTCACACTGCTCACCGATTGGGAGACCGAATCCGTACCTGTCCATGCCTACTTCCCCCATGGCTCGCGTACCCGGAGTGCCGGCCGTGCCTTGATCGAGCATCTTGTATCCAGCCTTCTTGGCGAGGGCTGCGACGCGCTCGGAACACATCGCGACAATACCTATGCATCCCATACATAGAAGATAGCGAGCCAGAGTGGCTACTCTGATCCCGCCGCACCTGCCAATTTAGTGCCGTCATCCCGCACGACGCATCGGTCGACCTTTTCATCCGAGCGGCGCGCTGGACGCCCTTACTTCATCAATCAAGGAGAAGTGTCATGCGTATGACCGGCAATACTATCTTCATCACCGGCGGCGGCTCCGGTATTGGCCGAGGCTTGGCCGAAGCCTTCCACACGCTCGGCAATAAGGTGATCATCTCTGGCCGGCGCAAGGAGCGGCTGCAGGAGACGCTCGACGCCAACCCTGGCATGGCCGCAATTGAGCTAGACATTACTGATCCGGGCAGCATCCAGGCGTCAGCGCAGACGCTCATCTCCAATTATCCGGACGTGAATGTGCTGATCAATAATGCCGGCATCATGATGCTGGATCACGCGGACGGGCCGGTGGACGATGCGCTCGCACTGTCGACCGTCACCACTAACCTCCTCGGTCCGATCCGCATGACCTCGGCGCTGGTCGAGCATCTGAAGGCACGGCCTGATTCGGTGATCGTCAACGTCTCCTCCGTTCTCGGCTTCGTGCCGATGGCAGTGACGGCGGTCTATTCGGCGACCAAGGCAGCACTCCATTCCTACACGCTGTCACAGCGCTACCTGCTGCGGGGACATGGCATCCAACTGGTCGAAATCGCGCCGCCCTGGGTACGCACCGAGCTGCTCGATAGCAGCGAGGAAGAGCGCGCTATTCCTCTCGACCAGTTCATTACTGAAGCGATGACGCAGTTCGAGAGCGGCGTGGACGAAATCCTCGTCTCTCCAGCCGAGGCTATGCGTGCCAACCCCGGCCCGAACGAACATGCGTGGGTCAATCAGTTCAACGACATGATCGCAGCCGGGCCGACTTTGGGCTGACCGCGCCGGGCGGCCTCAGCGGTCGCCTGCCCCTCACATGGCTAGGCTCTGTACGAAAACTCGCCGAGCGGCGATCAGGCAAGGCAAAAACAGACGAGGAAGCGGAGTTTAGGCCCCTAAATGAGCATTATCCGCTGCGCGGCCCCTTCGGGCCGTCCTTCGGGCGTTCTCACTCCGTTCGTCCGAGCCTGTTTTTAACGCAGCCTGGTCGACGCGCAGGCAGTTTTCGTACAGAGCCTGACAGGATCAAGACTATGACCGCACACACACCCGCCGAGAACAAGGCAATCGTTCTCGAAGGCTTCGAAACCCTATTCAATCGCAAGGATCTGGCTGCGGCCGAACACTTCTGGTCGCCCTCCTACATCCAACATAGTGCTCATGTGCCCCCAGGTCGCGAGGGCCTGTTCGGTCTGGTCGCCACGGGGCCGGCCGATCTGCGTTACGAATGCCAGCTCGCTGTGGCGCAAGGCGATTTCGTCATGCTGCACGGCCGGTTCTCTGGACTCGGCCAGCCGACAAACTGGGTCGTTGTCGACATCCTGCGTCTCGAGGACGGCGTGATGGTCGAACATTGGGACGTCATCCAGGATGAGGCGACACGGGAAAGCTCCGTCGGCGGCCATCCCATGTTCGGCGATCACTTCCCGGACTGACGCCCACTGAAGACAACGCGCAGGCTCTGCAAGGAGTTTGAGTTATTGCCCTACGCGTTGATGAGAGAAAGGGATGATCCACTACAATCGTCTACACGATGCAGGAAGACTTCATGCTGCGTTCGACGCGCGTACGAATTGCGCGTCACCTTGAAAGACTTTTCTTTGGACGAAAAAAATGGACCTCTTTTCAGAGGTCCATTTTTTAATGCTTGGAGCGGGAAACGAGACTCGCATCTAGCGTCCTACTTATTGAAATCTAAGGGATTTATTTTATTCCTGAAGCAGGAAAGGCATCAGTTACACAGGTTTTGCCTCCAGAAACGTCCGCACCATCGAACCCCCCCACCCTCACACTCACCGCTGATTCAAAACCGATTGTTGGTACCTCAAAATTGTCAGTGGTAATGGGCAGAAATCGGCCAAAAGCCGACTTTCGGGTCCGTGCATCAAAATCGAAGTTATACCGAAAGCCACGCCTTGAATGAGATCCACCCTCTACACCTCCTCCTCCACTTCATCGACCGGCAACGAAGCAAACATTTCAGCGCGGCACACCTCAAGGATCTCATCCGCCAGCGCGGAATCATCCGGGCAGGCACGCGACAAAATAATCGCACCGACAGCACGAGACAGCAGGTCGATCATTTTCATTCTCCCCTCACCCGGCGCGGCATCCGGACCTGTCGGATATTTGTCCCCCAGGGTTTGCAGGGTGTGCTCGATCCCTTCGGCAAACGTCGCTTTCAAATCGTCCGATTGACGCGCCGCGTCGCCACACAACGCGGCCATGGTGCAACCGCTGCCACGTCCGTCCCGATGTTCTCTCGTCACATAGACGTCGATGAAGCCCGGAACATCGAGCGCTTCAGCGCCTGCCAGCGATTTGGAAAGACTGTTGGCAGAGGCTTCGGCCATCAGGTCGGCCTTCGAGCCGAAATGCTTGTAGAAACCTCCGTGGGTGAAACCGGCAGCCGCCATGAGATCCGCCACGCCGACGCCATCAAAGCCGCGCTCACGGAACAGCCCAGAGGCCGTCTCGACGATGTGCTCCCGATTGGCCTGCGCCTGGGCCTTGGTCACTCTCACGTGCAATACCTCGTGTCCACTGGGAAATCATGCGCCCAATGATACATAGATGTTGGCCATAATCAAAACCGTTGACAGTTTAGATTTCGATCATCATCCTAATTGCACGCACAACCGATATCCATCAACGGGCACGGAAGAAATACCAGATGACCGACCAGAATCTGTTCACCCCTTACACGCTTGGCGCCCTCACGCTGTCGAACCGTATCGTCCTCGCGCCGCTGACACGCAACCGCGCAGGCGAAGGCTTTGTGCCAAGCGAGTTCGCGGCCACCTATTACAGCCAACGCGCTTGCGCAGGCTTGCTGATCAGCGAAGCCACGCAGATTTCCCAACAGGGTCAGGGCTATCAGGACACCCCCGGGATCTACACGCTGGCGCAGATAGATGGCTGGCGCAAAGTGACCGATGCCGTCCACGCCAAGGGCGGAAAAATCGTCCTGCAACTGTGGCATGTCGGCCGCGTGTCGCACGTTGATCTGCAAGAAAACGGCGCCGCTCCCGTGGCCCCTTCTGCGCTGCGCGCCGCCACCAAAGTGTTCGTCAACAACCGCTTTGAAGACGTCTCCGAGCCGCGCGCACTGGACATCAGCGAACTACCGGGGATCGTCTCCGATTTCCGCCAGGCCGCGGCAAACGCTGTCGCCGCCGGGTTCGATGGCGTGGAGATTCACGGCGCGAACGGCTATTTGCTGGATCAATTCCTCAAGGACAGCGCCAACTTGCGCACCGATGCTTACGGCGGTTCGATTGAAAATCGTGCGCGTCTGTTGCTCGAAGTGACGGCGGCCGTCGTCAATGAGATCGGCGCGGATCGCACCGGTGTGCGCTTGTCGCCGGTGTCGCCGGCCAATGGCGTTTCCTGCAGCGATCCGCAGGCGCAATTCGATTATGTCGTCGATCAACTCGACGCCCTCGGCGTCGTTTACCTGCACATGGTCGAAGGCGCGACCGGTGGCCCGCGTGACGTGGCGCCATTCGATTTCGGCGCCCTGCGCCAGCGCTTCAAAAACACCTACATCGCCAACAACGGCTATGACCTGGACCTGGCGACTTCGCGGCTCGCCGAAGACCAGGCCGATCTGATCGCGTTCGGTCGCCCATTCATTGGCAACCCGGATCTGGTGGAACGCCTCAAGACCGGCGCGCCGTTGTCCGCCTTCAATCCCGCCACCCTCTATGGCGGCGGCGCGGCAGGCTACATCGACTACCCGATGATGGCTGAATCGAGCGCCGCTGCAAGCTGAGCAATCAGTGACCGCGCTTTCTGTTTTCACACATCCTGAAAGAGAGATGACCCCATGAGCACTCGCCCTACCGTTCTCATCACTGGCGCCTCCACCGGCATTGGCGCCGTCTACGCCGAGCGCTTCGCGCAACGCGGCCACGATCTGGTAATGGTCGCCCGAGACCAGGCACGCTTGGACGCACTTGCAGCCCGGTTACGCAGCGAACACGACGTCGCCATCGATGTGATTTCGGCGGATCTGACCCAACTCAGCGATCTGACAACCGTTGAAGCACGCCTGCGCGACGACGCCCGTATCGGCATCCTCGTCAATAACGCCGGCGCCGGGCTGTCCGGCAACTTCATCGACCAAAGCACCGACAGCGTTGCGCAACTGGTCGCCCTCAACACCACGGCGCTGGTGCGGCTCGCCAGCGCCATCGCCCCACGCCTGGCCAAAGCAGGCGACGGCGCGATCATCAACATCAGTTCGGTGGTGGGTCTGGCGCCGGAGTTCGGCATGTCGGTCTACGGTGCGACCAAGGCGTTTGTGCTGTTCCTTTCCCAAGGCCTGAGCCTGGAACTTTCGCCCCTAGGCGTCTACGTGCAAGCCGTGCTGCCGGCCGCCACCCGCACGGAGATCTGGGATCGCTCCGGCATCGACATCAACACCTTGAGCGAAATCATGGAAGTGGGCGATCTGGTGGATGCCGCGCTGGTCGGTTTTGATCGTCGCGAGCCGGTGACCATCCCGCCGCTGCACGAAGCTGAACGCTGGGATGACCTGCAGACCGCACGTCAGGGCCTGCTGGAGCAGATCCGCCAGTCTGCGGTTGCCCAGCGCTACCAAACCCAACAGTGATCTTTTGTAGCGAACACCCGCGCAGGATTCGATGCAGGCGCGCAAGGCACTGCATCGAATGCGGCCCTCTGTTCGGAGTAGACATGACCCCCACGGATACACAAAACCACGCTGGCTCGCAGACGTCGTTCGTCAACGCGGCGAACCAGTCGATCACGGTCAACGGCATTCCCTTCGCCTATCGCGACATCGGCTCCACGACCGACGTGCCCCTCGTACTGTTCAACCATTGGGGCGCGGTGCTGGACAACTTCGACCCCGAGATCATCGATGGCCTGGCACAAACACGGCGCGTCATTGCCACCGACTATCGCGGCATCGGCGGCTCTGGTGGAACCGCGCCACTGACGGTCGGCGAAATGGCTGACGATGCCATCCAACTGATACGTGCGCTGGGTTTCGAGACAGTCGACGTGCTCGGTTTTTCACTCGGCGGCTTCGTCGCTCAGGACATCGCCCTGAAGGCGCCCGAATTGGTACGCCGATTGATTCTCACCGGCACCGGGCCGGCCGGCGGCACCGGTATCGACAAGGTCGGTTCGGTGGCATGGCCATTGATGATCAAAGGCTTGCTGACCTTGCGAGATCCCAAGTTCTACCTGTTCTTTACTTCGACTCCCAATGGCCGCCGAACCGCGTCGCAGTATTTGAAACGCCTGAAAGAACGCAAAAAAAATCGCGACAAAGGCCCGACGCCCAGCGCTTTTCGACGACAGTTGAAAGCCATCACCTCGTGGGGCAAACAGGCACCACAAAACCTCGGGCGCCTGCGAACGCCGACACTGATCGTCAACGGCGACAACGACATCATGGTGCCCAGCGTTAACTCGATTGCGCTGGCCAACCGCATCCCCAACGCACAACTGGTTATTTATGAAGATGCCGGGCACGGCAGCATTTTCCAGCACTACGCTGACTTTGTGGCCAAGGCGCTGGCGTTCCTTGATGCCTGACAACGCAGAACATCAACGTCGCAAACGCTCCGGCAACCCTCATTCCAACCGACAAGAGCCGCACCACGATGAAGGCATTTTTAATTGATCGCTATGGCAAGAACACCGGGCGCATTGGCGAAGCGCCCGACCCCGCGGTGGGCGCCCACGACGTCTTGATTGAAGTACACGCCAGCAGCGTCAACCTGCTGGATTCGAAGATCAGGAAAGGCGAATTCAAACTGATCCTTCCCTATTCATTTCCGCTGGTACTGGGCAATGACCTGGCGGGCGTCGTGGTTCAGGTTGGCTCGCAAGTGAAACGGTTCAAACCGGGAGACGAAGTCTACGCCCGCCCGCCCGAAGCGCGGATCGGGACTTTCGCCGAATTGATCGCCGTGAACGAAAACGCAATCGCACTGAAACCCGCCAATACCAACATGGCACAAGCCGCGTCCATCCCCTTGGTCGCACTGACCGCCTGGCAAGTGCTGGTCGAAACCGCCCAACTGAAAAAGGGCCAGAAAGTGCTGATCCACGCCGGCTCCGGCGGCGTCGGCACCCTCGCCATCCAGCTCGCCAAACACCTCGGCGCCTTTGTCGCGACCACCACCAGCACCTCGAATGTCGAATGGGTGAAGGCGCTGGGGGCCGATACGGTGATCGACTACAAACAGCAGAACTTCGAAAGCGTCTTGCACGACTACGACGTGGTGTTGAACAGCCTCGGCGCCGACGTACTGGAGAAGTCACTCAAGGTCCTGAAGCCCGGTGGCCAGCTCATTTCCATCTCAGGGCCACCCACTGCGCAGTTCGCGCAGGAGCAGGGGTTGTCCTGGCCATTGAAGCAAGTCATGCGCCTGCTGAGCCTCGGCATTCGGCGCAAGACGCGCAAGCATGACGTCAGCTACGCGTTCGTGTTCATGCGGGCCAATGGCGCCCAATTGCAACAAATCACCGCGCTCGTTGAGGCCGGAATCATCAAACCTGTGGTTGATCGCACCTTCACCTTTGAATCAACGGCGGAGGCGTTGAAGTACGTCGAGCAAGGACGAGCCAAGGGCAAGGTCGTTGTTACAATCAAATGACTGTCCCGCCTATCGATGACTCGACTGAGACGACCGTAGAGGCTGAGCATTTTTTACCGCTTCAGCAGTCATCATCTGAGCTGAACGAGGTGACTTCGCCGGGATTGCAGAAACAGGAAGAGCTGCAACCGGACGTTGTGTCTGTTAAACCGCCAGTGATCGTTTGGCGTAGTTTGATGCTTGAGCAGTAGGACGAAACTGGTTGCATGGATGGGGCCGCCAGCACGGCTATCCGTCAATGTTTGTTTAAGATTTTGGCCACGCGTTTACATGACACTCAGCGTTACGTCCCGCAGGCTACAACGCTTTGCGCCATTGCCTACGACTACGCCAGAATCCGCCGGTTTGTGCGCCTTGGGGCGCGGGTTCTATCGTTCGGCGGTCACTGAAAAACAGTGATCGGGTTTGGTAGCCCGCTCTCCACATGGCGTATCGCGGCACCTTTTGCAGATGCTATTTCGCGTCTGCTTGATGGTGGCCATGCGCAGGGCGTCTTCGGGCGCGCCGGTTTTTCCATGTGGGCCGGTCTACCAACCATTCGTTTGGTAGCGAGAGTGATGGCTCCTTTAACCACATATGGAGTGTCACCTATGTTCAAACCAACGCCGAATCCGTCGGAAACAGACCCGGCCTCCCCCTACGAATCACTCAACTCCAAAAAACTTAACGAAGCATCTGGTAATAAATGCTGCTCGCTGTGTGAATGCCCCACGACGCCACCGCGTCGTTGTCCATACCGGGATCGATGTCACCTCCCAGCGCGATAATCCGACAGGTAAGCGAGGTGATCAGCGTTGAAACCAAGGCCATAATCACCAAAATGGAAAATAGCTGAGGCGGTATCAAACCAAGGCTGGGGGCGATATTCAGCACCACCAACTCCATGGGCACGCATATTCATGCAACGAACTGGAACGATCCACATCTACACGGGGCCACAGCGATGACAGAATTACTGAACGAGCCGGATTTGGCTGTCGGTTTCGCCGAGAGCCTGGATAAGGGTGTTCGCCCGTCGGCCACACTGCAGCAGATCGAGTTGTCGTGACCGCCGGGAGAACGAAGACACCTTAACCAGAGGCCAGCTCAACGTCTTTAAGACGATTCTTAATCCATCACATAAACACAGCATGCCGGTGAACGACAGGCGAGAAATACTCATGCCTGTAATCAAGTGCCGCTTGGGCCAAGGTCAGGGAGTGTGATGGTCAATGCGCAGAGGTGCAGGTTCGTGATGTATGACGGTGTTTTTTTGAGTGCGATTAAAATGTCTACGGGTTCAGAGGCGATTCACTAAGCCCCATTCTCAGGGATAAGTCAGGCTAATCAGGTAAGCCCCTGAGCTTACCGGTTTTCCAGCACTGTCCACCAAGGCGTATTGCTGGTCGTAATAGCGGCCATCTTGACGTTTGTCGTCAACCAACTTCACACCTACGCGAGAATGATTGACTGCACCGACAGAGCGAACTGGCTCGATGCTACGCACGCTGATAGCGCTGCCTCGCGCAAAATTCGGGCAGCCGTAGAGCCCAAAGGTCGACCCATCCTCCAAATGTAACGTACAGCCCGTGTCGACAATACTGCCGGAAAAATGGATGACGCCTTGAGCCATAGGTGTGGCCGCCACGCACGCACTACTGAATGCGAAGAACAAACTGAAACCAACTGACAAACGCGTACCGTTCATGTTGAACGCTCCTTAGTAGTGTAAGGACTACGTCGTCAGTCTAGATGAAGTCTTGAGGCTTTTAGGAAATGTCTGATGGATTTTCGCTGGAATTGCCAACGGTGTTGCAGCAAGGGTTGAGCGCAGGGATATAAAGTCAGACCCGCGCAATAGATCGACTAGCGAGCCATGGGCGATACTGAACGAGCCCCATGAAAGACAAGGTGACCTCAGAAAGCAACGCCAACACGCACCGCTTTAAGAACTGTCTGATTAAACGGAACGCTTCAAATCTTTATTGTTGAGTTGTCCGGACAAACATTGTTTTGAGCCCGGACCAGCAGCCATCCCTGACGGACGCCTGCCTAATCAACCTTTAAAGGAGTTTCATTTTGAAGCGCACCGCTCTGATCCTTGCCATGTACACCTTCCCTGTTCTGGCTTTTGCTGCCAGCGGCAACACCATCAGCTTCAAAGGTCAGGTTTCCGACCAGACCTGCCAAGTGTCGGTCAACGGCAACGCCGCTAACCCGATCATTCTGCTGCCTACCGTTGCCGCCAGCGACTTGAGCGCTGTCGGCAGCACCGCCGGACAAACTCCATTCACCATCGCGGTCAGTGGTTGTACTGCACCGACTTCGGGCTTGGCCATCAAGACCACTTTCCTGGGCAAAGACGTGACCACCGCCGGTAACCTGGGTAACTCCAGCGGTGCCACCAAAGGCGGTGCCACCAACGTGCAAATTCAGTTGATGGACGCCGACAAAGGCGGCAAGCCGGTAGTGCTGAACGGTATCACTTCCGTTGCAGGCCTGGCACTGGCCGCCGGCGAACAGACCGCCAGTCACGACTTCGCAGTGCGTTACATCAGCGAAACCGGCGGTGCCACTGCCGGTACCGTTTCGGCTTCCGCGCAGTACTCCCTCGACTACCTGTAACACCGCAAGACGGCTCGTCGGCATCCACCTTGGGTGCCGGCCCCCCCCCACCTCCCCTTCGAACTTCACTCCGCCCTCTGGAAGGAGATTGCCATGACTCGCCTGAAGAAAATTGCGCTCGCCGTGAGCCTGCTGATAGGCGCAACTGTCGCGAGCGAGTCGTTCGCCAGCGTCGTGATGACCGGTACTCGCGTGATTTATCCCGCTTCGGCACGGGAAAAAGCAATACAGCTGACTAACCACGATACCCATCCCTACCTGGTGCAGCTGTGGCTCGATAAGGGAAACAAACACTCCACCGCACAAACCGCGGACGCGCCCTTTGTCGCCAGCCCGCAGATTTTCCGGATCAATGCCAACAGCGGTCAGGTGGTACGCCTGATCTATAGCGGCGACAACCTGCCGACCGATCGCGAATCGGCCTTCTACCTCAACTTCGTGCAGATGCCCGCGATGAAGGCCAGCGAACAGGAAGCCAACAAACTCCTGTTGATCATCAGCAGCCGTCTCAAAGTGTTCTACCGCCCCAATGACCTGGCAGGCAATCCCGACGCGTTGAGCGACTCGCTGACCTTGACCCTGCAAGGCCTGGACATTGTTGTCAGCAACGACAGCGGTTACTTCGCCACCGTCCGCGATGCCGCCATCGTCAGTCCCGGCAAGGTCCGCACCTTGACCAAAGACGTGATGATCGCCCCCAAATCAAAAGCGCGCTGGGCAATCACCCGCGACATCCGACCTGTCAGCGGCGACATCGTGCGCCTGACCCTGGTCAACGATTTCGGTGCCGACGTTTCCACTGATATGCCCCTCCATTAATCGGCCTGGATTCAGTCATGCCTTTAGACAGTGTCCCTCCGTTCAAACTCAAACCCGGTCTGCGAGACGAGCGTCGGCTCAACGTCGTCATGCGCTATTCGTTCCTGGTCATCGCCATTCTGCCGAGTGCCGGATTCGCCTCTACCGAACCGCAAACCCAGGCAGCCGACAATACCTATCTGTTCGACGACAACATGATGTTCGGCGGCGGCTCGCTGTCACGATTCAACCGCCTGAATGCCATTGAACCGGGACAATACAAGGTCGACCTCTTCATCAACGGCCGTTTTGTCGAGCGTGTCGACTTGCGCTTCGTCGATCAAGGCAAGGGGAATGTGCAGCCGTGCCTTTCCAGCCAACTGCTGGAGCAAGCCGGCGTACTGAAAGAGGCGATCAAAAGCCCAGGCGACGACTCGTGCATGGTCCTGGCAAAAGCTGTCGAGGGCGCGGCCACTGCATTCGATTTCTCCCTGTTGCGCCTGGACCTGAACATCCCTCAGAGCCTCATGCTGCGCTACCCGCGCGGCTACGTGGCGCCGGAAAATCTGGAGGGTGGCGACACCATTGGCTTCGTCAACTACAGCGCCAGCCAATACCATGTGACCCGCAGCGGCGACTACGCCAACAGTTCGGACTCCAGCTACATGGCGCTCAATAGCGGTTTGAACATTGGCCTGTGGCGACTTCGGCAGCAAGGCAACCTGCGCTACGACACCGACAACGGCAGCCACTGGAATACCACCCGCAGTTATGTTCAGCGAGCGCTGCCCGTTATCAAGGGTGAAATGACCCTCGGCCAGGGCTTCACCAGCGGCCGGTTCTTTTCCGGGCTGAGCTACACCGGGGTCGAAATCGCCTCTGACGACCGCATGCTGCCTGAGTCCGTGCGCGGTTATGCGCCCGCAGTCCGGGGCATTGCCAAGACCAATGCCCAGGTGATCGTGCGGCAGAATGGCAAAGATATTTATCAGGCCAACGTGGCGCCGGGACCATTCGAGATCACTGACCTGTACTCGACCAGTTACAACGGTGACCTGAAGGTTTTGGTGACCGAAGCCGATGGCACCGTCAGCACCTTCACCGTGCCGTTCTCGGCGGTTCCCGAGTCCCTGCGACCGGGCAATTCTCGTTACAGCGTCGCCGTGGGCAAAAGTCGTGATATCGGTGACAGCGACCCGTTCACCGAAATGACCTATCAGCGTGGGCTGACCAACAGCATTACCGCCAACAGCGGATTGCGCCTGGCCGAGGGTTATCAGTCAATGGTCATCGGCGGAGTCTACTCCAACGTGCTGGGTGCATTCGGCCTGGACACCACCTACTCAAGGGCAGACATGCCCAGCGAAGGACAACTCGATGGCTGGATGGCGCGACTGTCCTATAGCCGGACGTTCCAGCCAACGAACACCACGCTGTCGATTGCCGGCTATCGCTATTCCACTGAAGGCTATCGCGACCTCGGCGACGTACTCGGAGTACGCGAATCCATTCGTAGTGGCGAAACCTGGCAGTCGAGCAGCTACCTGCAGCGTTCGCGCTTCGAAGTCTCGATCAATCAAAGCCTGCAGGCGTATGGCACAGTTTTCCTTTCCGGGTCGACCCAGGACTATCGCAATGGCCGCGAGCGCGACTCACAGTTGCAGTTCGGTTATGCCAACAGCCTGCGCAACAACGTCAGTTTCAACCTGTCGGTCGCTCGCCAAACCACCGGCAGCTACCTGAACCGGACGTCCGGCAGTAGTTACGATGACCAGAGTCAGAACGCGTTGCAGACCGGCTACACGAACAACTCACGCACCAACGGCAGCAGCGAAACCGTCACCTTGTTGTCGGTTTCGTTTCCACTGGGCAGCCCGGCTCGGGGCAATGCGCCTTATCTCAGCAGTTCGGTGAGCCACAGTGCGACATCGGGTAACGCCTATCAGACGTCGCTGTCGGGGACCCAGGGCAAGGATCAGAGCCTCAGTTACGGCGTCGATTTTTCCCGGGATGACTACCAGAAACAAAACACCTGGAGTGGCAATCTGCAGAAGCGTCTGCCTAACGCATCGGTCAGTGCCAGCGCGTCGAAAGGCCAGGATTACTGGCAAGCGTCGGGCAGTGCCCGTGGCGCCTTGGCCGTGCACAGCGGAGGAGTGACCTTCGGCCCCTACCTGAGCGATACCTTCGCCTTGGTCGAGGCCAAAGGCGCCAATGGAGCAACCGTAATGAACAGCATGGGCGCGAAGATCGACAACAACGGCTACGCCCTCGTGCCGTCCTTGACGCCTTACCGCTACAACACCGTGGCGCTGAATCCCGAGGGCATGAACGAAAAGGCTGAACTGGACGAGGGTCAGAGACGCGTGGCGCCCTATGCCGGCGCCGCAGTGAAAGTCGATTTCAAGACCCGCGCCGGTAACGCGATTCTGCTCAAGGCCGTGCGTGCCAATGGTCAGGCCGTGCCCATGGGGGCCGACGTGCTGGACGACAACGCCAGCGTGATCGGGATGGTCGGCCAGGGCAGCCAGGCCTACCTGCGTACGGACAAACTCAAGGGTACGTTGACCGTGCGCTGGGGCGATGCCAAGGCAGATAGCTGCGAGATGCGCTTCGACCTGGCGAAACAGGATGTGAGTCAGGCCCTGATCAAACTCGACAGTGCGTGCGTGGCACCCTGACCGAATGGTTGCCGGAGCATGTGCCCCCGGCTTGAATTTTTCTCTTTGTCCGAGGTTTTCAATGTTCGATTCCCGCCCACTGTTCATCCTTTCAGCTCTCGTACTGGGCATAATCGCACTGCCGTCCGCCCAGGCTACCTGTAAGCGTATCTACAACGGCGAAAACGTGAAAGATAACAACACAGCACAGCTGACCTTCGGCCGGGTCAACTTGACCAGCACCTACATGCAGCCGGTAGGCACGCCTCTGGGCAGCGTCGTGGTGTCGGCGGGCAGCTCACCGGGCCTGACCGCTGAAACTGTGTTGTGGGAGTGCGACGTGAGGGATGCCAACGAAATCTACGAGGTTTTCGCCACCAACGGCGATGACCGTGTCGGCGGCTATTGGGAAATCGGCAATGGTAAAGGGACAACGCTCAATGATGGGTTGCCCAACTACTTCGCTACCTGGTTTCCCTACGTCGCCCTCAAGTTGACCCATTTGAACTCGGGAGAGCCGTTCACTCGTTATTGGCAACAAAGCAAGATCACTCAATACGACACTGTCGGCACCAAAATCCAGATCAAGGCCAAGCACCTGAGCCTGATCCAGGCGGATCTGGCTAGGGTTTCAAGCCTCCCACCTTCTTCAGGGTCAGGCAGTAACTATTGCGGTGGGATGGCAGCGTCCAGCGGCAGTGGCACCTATAGCTACACCTGTAACCAACCCAACGGTTACATTCAGTTTCGCGGCGGCGGCATCGCGCACGACAAAATCGGCTCCGACTCCAACACCAGCTACGTGTTCTGGGGTCAGCACAACGGTGTTGGTTTCGGTGTGCGCTCCGCTGCATCCATCAGCTATACGGCGACTTGCGTGGCCCGCAACGTCACGCCTGTGGTGACCTTCTCGCGCGTGACTGCAGCCGAACTCAATCAGGGCCAAACCCGGGAAACGGAATTTACCATCGGCCTGGAATGCAGCGACACCACCGCCTCCGGTATCGGCACCAATCAGACCGCCCTCGGCATCCAGGTCGCCAATGCGTCCTACGTCAAGGCTCAGCAACTCAACCTGCTGACCAATCGCGGCGGTGTCAGATATCTGGTTTCAAACGGGTATGGTACCGACCCTTCGGTGGCAACGGGGGTTGGCATCAGTCTGCGCAACAGCAGCACCGACACTGCCATGAATTTTCTGGGTTGGGCGGCCACCGGCACCGGTGCCTCAGGCGGTTGGTATCCGGTCAAGGACGGTGCCAGCGCCGCAGGCAGCAGTGCGTCGGGCTACACCAACTACGCGCAGACCATTACCGCCATTCTCAGCAGCCTGCCGGGCCTGACCGCCACACCGGGCAAGGTGAATGCCACCGCATATGTGCTGGTGAAAGTGCAATGAAAACACTCAAGGTTGTATCGCTGCTGTTATGCCTAGGTCTGCTGCCTATTGCTGGACAATCCGCCCAGGCCGGGGTCATGGCTGAACAGACCCGGTTGATCTTTACCGAAGGCCAGCGCCAACGTTCGTTGATGCTGGCCAACACCAATACCTACCCAGTGGTGGTGCAAACCTGGATCGACAATGGCGAAGGCGACCGTGCTCCGGAAAACGCCGTAGCCCCCATGATCGCCCTGCCCTCGGTGTTTCGTTTGCAACCCGGAGCGCTGCAAGGGTTACGGATTATCTACAGCGGCGACCCCTTGCCTAAGGACCGCGAGTCGGTCATATGGCTGAACCTCTACGAGATTCCGCCAGCCAAGGCCCATGCGACCGACACAACCCAGGTCGCCGTGGCGATGAACACCCAGATGAAGATTTTCTACCGCCCCAAGGGACTGTCCTCGTTGCCCGAACAAGTCCCCGCCGCCCTGACCTTCCGCCTGGAAAAACAGAACGCAGACTGGGTGCTGGTATGCCGTAACAACAGCCCTTATCACGCGTCGTTTTCTTCACTTCGACTGGTCACTGGCGCAGGCGAGCAACCTGTCACCAAAAGCCTCGACATGATGGCCCCTCCGTTGAGCGAAAAACGCTACGGCCTGGACTTGTCCACTTCCACAGATACGGGTGCAATCCAGGTGCGCTACACCCTGATTGATGACAACGGACATTACCAGGACGGCAACGCGACACTCCAGCCACACTGAACCGCCACGCTCAAATCAGGTTCATGCCGATACAGAACGTCAGCAACGCATGATCGTTGTCGACCTTAAGCTTGCGCATCGAGGTGATCTTTTGTGTGCTGACGGTTTTCACGCTGCGATTCTGCGCTTGGGCAATGTCGCGCACACTCATGCCGCTGGCGAACAGCCGCAACACTTCGAACTCCTTGACCGACAGGCTGGCGATACGCTCCTCCATGCTTTCCAGAGGGGCCTTCACCACGCTGTCAGTCACCTGCAGAACTTGCCCGTGATAGCGATTACCTTTGGCCAGTGAGTCGAGGGCCAGCGGCAGCTCTTTCAAGTCACCATTTTTCAACACGACCCCGCCCACCCCCAGGTCATACAGGCGCGACAAAATCAACTTGTTCGAGAGCATGGTGAGCACCAGCAACTTGACCTCGGGAAAATGTCGGATCAGGTACTCGATCAGCTTGACCCCGTCACCATAGATATCATCGCCCGGCATGTTGTAGTCGGTGATGACTATGTCGGGTTTCTCGCAACGCAGCAGTTCGACCAACTCGCTCGAGGTCTGTGCCTGGGCAACAATGCTGTAGCGCTCGTCGCGCTCGATGAATTCAGTCACACCCATCAGGACGATGGGATGATCATCCGCCAACACGATACGTATCTTTTCCATATGCCCACTTCAATTTCCAAATGCTGCTGCACTGACTGTGCAGGCGAAAAACGTCACGACTAAACGAGTGCTACAGCCTGGTCGATACGCGTCAGTAACAACTCGGTTTTGTGTACCCAGGCCAAGTCGAGCGCCTGGCCCTCTATACCCTCTTCGATTTCCCCACAGACGTCAGCCAGGCGCGGCGCCTGGACCACCGCCAAGGCGCCACGTACCCGATGCAGGGAACTGATCAGTTGATCGGCATCCTGCTGCGCCAACGCGTGACGCACCCGATGCAAATCGTCCGTCATGCTCTTGATAAAAACCTCGCGCATTTTCGCCGACACCACCATGGTGTCCTCCGTGGTCTGAGGCGAAGAGACGTCGGCCCTGTCCACTGCCACCTGGACGGCAGCCTGATCCAGGTGGCAGAGTCTGGCCAGCTCGGTCCACAGCACCTGCAAAGTCATCGGTTTGACCACCCGAGCGTTCATGCCAACAGTGATGCAGCGCTCACCCTCTTCGCGCATCGCGTTGGCGGTGACACCGATGATCGGTACATCCGGATCCTGTTGGCGAATGGCCCGCGCCAGTTCGTAGCCATTCATGATCGGCATGTTGACGTCAGTCACCACTACATCGAATGCCTCTGGCTGCCACAGGCTCAGCGCCTCCTGGCCGTTAGACGCCATGACCACCACACATCCGAGCTCTTCGAGTTGCTCCTGAAGTACGAACTGGTTGATTGGATTGTCCTCGGCTACCAATACACGCAAATCGAGTCTGGTGCGTCCGTCGGACGCCGGAATGTTGCTGGACTGCCCACTCTGGGCGAACATCACGGCTTGGCCGATGGCCTGCATCATGTGTGCGCCAACGCTCCAGCCGTTATCGAGCGGTTCCGGCTCACGGCTGCCATGGCGGGTACCGACGACACGTGGCCCTTGCCAGTCCAGCCCTGAGCCCTCTTCCGGCAGAAGGTCTACCAGCACGGCGCCCTGCGGAACCTTCAGCAACCCGTGCGGAACCACCAGTGCATTGGCGCCCCAGCGCACAAGCCAGTCTCTGGTGTTTTCAACCAGTTCAGGGATCGGTGCCCGGACAAAAACCGGATCGTGGCGCAGCACCAGCGGCTTGGCGGTAGCCACGGACGGCTCAGGCAACGGTAAATCGAGAATGAAATTAAAACTGCTGCCCAGCCCTGGTTCGCTGACAACTCGAATCTGCCCCTTCATCAACTGGCTCAAGCGCCAGCAAATCGACAGGCCCAGCCCGGTGCCACCGGCGATATGACCGTGCACGGCCTGGTAGAACGGTTCGAACAGACGCACCTGTTGCTCCTGGGAAATACCTACACCCGTGTCAGCAACCTGCCACTGCAGCGTCACGTGCCCTGACGCGTGCTCAAGCACCTTGAGCCGCACCACCACCTGCCCCACTTCAGTGAACTTGATGGCATTACTGATGAAATTACCGAGAATCTGGCGGATTCGCACATGGTCGCCATTGAGTTCGTCTGGAACAGACGGGTCGACCCACGCGTAGATTTTCAAGCCCTTGCCGACTGCGGCCGCGACGTAAGCATCGAGTACTTCTTCGAGCATGCCCAGAGGACTGAAGCCGGTGGTTTCGAGTGCCATCTGCCCGGATTCGATCTTGGAGACATCCAGGACATCACTGATCAGTTGCAGCAGCGTCGCCGACGAACGCTGAATGGTCGTCAGGTAACCCTGTTGACGTGGGTCGAGCCTCGTGCGTTCGAGCAACTCGAGGGTTCCGAGCACGCCGTACAGCGGGGTGCGAATCTCGTGACTCATGGTCGCCAGAAATACCGTCTTGGCTTCGCTGGCCTCCTGTGCCAAACGACTGGTGTGAATCAGTTGCGCCGAAGTCTGCCGTTGCTGGGTCAGATCACTGAAGGCACAAACGATCACATCCTCTTCCTGATAGCGGGTCGAGCTGAAACTGACGTGTAAGGCTCGTCCTTCAACCTCGACACAGGCCTCGCCGATGTTATCTTCGTAATACTGGGCACTGAGGCCGGCAATAAAACGGCTGGTTCCCTGCCATTCATGGGCACGGCGGTTTTCCACCAAGACCTGATGGTCAGAGCGACGCACCACGCACAACCCGGTCGGCGCCGTGTCGATCACCGCACGGCTGAACGCTTCGCTTTCGATTACCCGACGGTGCGCCCGCTGGGCCGGCCGGACCACTCGAAGACGGTACCAGCGATTGGCGGCCCAGCCCGCCAGGATCCCCACTACCAGCAGCACAATCAGACTCAGCAGCGGCCACTGAGCGTAGCTCAAGAAGCTTTGGTAACTGACCAGATACAACGCCGACCAGGGCTCTGAATTGTTTGTCGATATCTTGATCCGAATTCCTTGAGCGACGAAGCTCAAACCGTCGGGTATCGCACGCGCATCGCCCTGCTCTCCAAACAGTACTTGACCGATGGGTGACACGACAGTCACATCCTTGAACACCGGCATATCCACCGACGTCGGCAGGCCGTTTTTTTCAATATTGATCACGGCTATAAACATAACCTTGCGCACGGCATCGTCAGCATCGAGCAAGGCTCTTGGCAGGTCGATGCTCATCGAGGCCAGTATCTGTGGCGCGCTGTCGGCCAGTGACCGCACGCCGCTCCAATACACCTGTTCGTTGCGCATCCGCGGTATCTGCTCAAGCTTCAGATCACGCAACGGTTCCTGGGTTCGCAAGTAAGTGTCCAGGTTGAGGGGCGTCGTGTGCCCGCGCCGCGAGCCGATAGCCGGCACTGCCAGTGTCGTGCCCTGCTGCGGGGAAATCATGAAAAGTTGCGGTGACGGGAAAACCGACGTCGACCAGAACAGGCTGTAGAAATTGGCCAGTTGCCGCCCCAGGGAAAACATCGACTGATCAGTGGCACTGGTGACTTCAGCGCGGTACATCACATTGAACGGTGTAGCAAAGGACCATCCCTGCCCTTGGTGAATGCTCAGGTTCTGGTCTTGTAACACCAATTTTTTTTGCAGCCCGGTATTTTCTGGCTGGATGATTTCGCCGGGGATCGTGACTTGCTCGGCAATGCTGCGCAGAAACAAGCCGCTTTCCTCCAGTTCCTGCGTCAATTCGAAGAAGTAGTACTCCACATCTCTTTTTTGTTTGTCGAGCAGCAGTTGGCCCGCCCAGAAAACACCTCCGACCAGCAATAACGCCACGCCCACCAGCACCCAGACCCAGCGATTGAGCAACATCGAACTGAAGGCCAGGTTTCGCAACGGGGAGATTTCGGGAGTCATTAGGGGATTCACAGGTTATCGAGAGGGGCCGCTTTAGGGCATGCAGTCTAGACGAACGTGATTGCAGCTGACGCCTCCATAATCCTGCACCCGATTTTTCAGTGCATGCCGGGTTCGTCGGCGTTGAGCAAATCGTAAAAATGACTGACGGAAACGGCAGGTGAAATCAAAAAACCCTGTACCCGCTCGCACTGCAAATCGCGCAGCAATGCAAGTTCCTCCTGGGTTTCGACACCCTCAGCGACCACATCCAGGCCCAACTTGCGTCCCAGTGCGATAATACTGCCCAGCGCCGCCGCCAGACTTTCGTTTTCCACGCAACCATGCACCAGCGCACGGTCGATCTTCAGTTCGGTGAAGGGTGTGGAGACCAGGTTGAAGTAAGAACTGTAGCCTTGGCCGAAATCATCCTGGGCCAGGCCGAAGCCTTTCATACGAATCCGGCAGGCTCCGGCATAGTAGCGAGAAATGTCGCGGGTCGTGGAGCTCTCCATCAACTCGAAGCTCAGCCGGGCGGGGTTCCCACCCCGGGCCAGCACAAAAGCGTGCAGCCGGTCGGCCAGGTCATCGCTATCGAGCATGCAGGTGGGCAAATTGATCGATACCGGTATGTCAAACCTCTGCTTTTTCCAGTTCTCCTGAGCCGTGATGGTTTGCTCGATGAACAGCCACAGCAGCTCCTCCAGTAAGCCGAACTTGATCATGGCCGGCAAAAAAGTTGCCGGCATCAACACCCCATGCTCAGGGTGGACCCAGCGGGCCAAGGCCTCCGCGGCGACGATTCGACCATCGACCAAGGATTTTTTCGGCTGAAACCAGGCCACCAACTCGCCCTGTGACAAGGCACGCTCAAGCATTTTTCGGTCGGGCACAACGTTGTAGCGGGCAGTCGGCTTCGCGCCCGCGTGCAAGGTATCCAGACGCTCGATCAGTTTGCTGACGCCGAGTGCAACCACCGGTTTGGAGAGTTGACCAATGACCGACAGGCCCATGCTTTTCGCTGCCAGACTGGCACTGCCGATGATCCGTCGCGAGGCCGTGCTCATGATCGCCAGGGCCGGCTTGTGCGGTAGTTTGGCAAGCTTCTGGATGAACTGCACGCCATCCATGCCGGGCATCATCAAATCGGTCAGCACCAAATCAAAGCGCTGCTTTTTCACGCATTCCAGCGCTTCACTGCCGTCCTTGGCCGACTCGACGCAGACATCGGCCTGCTCGTTGAAAAGATTGAGCAGGTACTCATGTTGAAACGGATGATCTTCGACAATCAGGACACGGTAGGACATGTGTTTTTCCTCACCCGGTGAGACAGGCAGTTGTGTAAGGCAGTGAGGCCGAAGGGTTTGACCAGACAGTCGTCCATACCCGCCTGAAGGCAGCGTTCGCGTTCGTCCCGCCGCGCATTGGCAGTGATCCCTATCACCGGAATCTCGCAGCCTTGCTGGCGCAACTTCCTTGCCAGTTCGTACCCGCTCATGCGCGGCATGTTGATATCGCTGAGCACCATGTCGAATACCCCTGCCTGCCACAGCGCCAAAGCTTCGTAGCCATCAGCGGTGATCTCAGCGGTGCAGGCGAGCTGCTCGAGTTGATCCTTAAGGATCAGTTGGTTGATGACATTGTCTTCCACGATCAACAGGTGCAGACCCAAGGGTTTCAGGACATGAGCCATGCTTTCCTGCGCCGATGATTTGCGCGACAGCCCCTGGGCTTCACTGACCGCCTGATGCAAATCCTGCAAGTGGCTAAAATTGACCTGCCACTGCAAGCCCTCGATTTCATCGACATCAACGCACGCATCGTCACAGACCATTACCACTGGGCCGGGCCAGTCCAGCGCGAAGGTTTTCTTGCAATCGCCCGAATGCAACTCCACCAGCGGTGCAGTACGCTCGCGCGGGTCCATACCGGCCCAGGCCACTTGAGCCTGCGCGCCCCATCGCCTGAGCCAGCCACAGATGTTGCTGGCCAGTTCAGAGTTGCTCGACGCGACATAGACCAGCTCCGGCAACAGCGTTGCGCACACCTCGGGCATCCCCCTGCGTGAGGCCTCCAGCGGCAAGCGCAAGGTGAAACTGCTGCCCAACCCAGGCTCGCTGACCAGTGTCAGACTCCCACTCATCAAACTGGTCAAGCGCTGACAGATCGACAACCCCAGGCCGGTGCCGGTGACGACGTTAGCCATGCCACTGGCCTGGTAAAAGGGATCGAATAGAAAGGTCTGATCCGCCAAGGCAATCCCCGCTCCAGTATCAGCCACCTGGCAGAACAGTATGATGCGCTCGTCATCACGGCTCTCGACTTTGACGCGCAAGACAATATGCCCGCTGTCGGTGAACTTCACCGCGTTGCTCAGCAGATTATTGAGAACCTGACGAATCCGCGGCGCGTCACCCTTAAGCCGGTCCGGGAGCTGCGGGTCGATCAAGACATACAGGTGCAAACCTTTGCTCTGCGCGGCAGCTGAATAAGCCTTTACCGCGTCCTGGATCAACGCCTGAGGGGCGAACTCGCCGACCTCCAGCATCAATTGCCCGGCCTCGATCTTCGAGACGTCCAGCACATCGCAGATCAATTGCAACAAAGTAGCGGAAGAGCTCTGAATATTCTGTACGTAGTCTTTTTGGCGGCTATTGAGTTCAGTGCGTGCCAATAACTCCAGGGTGCCTAGCACGCCGTACAAGGGCGTGCGGATCTCATGACTCATGGTGGCGAGGAACAGCGTTTTTGCCTCGCTGGCGTTATCGGCCTCGATTTTGGCTTGCTCCAGTGCCGCCTCGACCTGTTTGTGCGCGCTGATGTCGCTGAAGGCACAGAGCAAAACGTCTTCGCCTTTATAGCGAGTGGGCGAAAAACTCAAATGCAAGTGCCTGCCTCCGAGCAAAATCTCGTCTATGCCGTCTATCTGCGAGACCCCGTAAGCTTGCTTGATCCAGCCACGGGACAAGGACTTGCGTTCGTCGCTCTGCCCCAGCCATTGTGCGCAGAGGGTGTTTTCCAGGACCACCAACCCGTCGGCACGACGCAATATGCACAGGGCCACGGGCGCCGTCTGAATCACCGCGCGGCTGAAGGACTCGCCTTCGATCAGCGCCTGCTTGCGAAAAATGGCCGGGATAATGAGGCGGCGTTCGATGCGCAACATCAGTACATACAATCCGACCATGCAGGCCAGCGTCAGCAATACCGAGATCAGGGCGCGCTTGCCGAGCATCGATACCAGCGACTCGATGGAGGTTGCATACACCACCTGCAAACCGGCGTACCCGACTGGACTGCGCATGACAATGTAGTCTGGCAGCATGCCTGCGCCGACGAATCCGAAGTTCGTGTAATTGGCCATGCCCGGCAACACCTGCCTCAGACCAGGTTCGGAGGAGCTGCTCAAAAGTTCTTCGTTTTGCTCGTTGAGTAACAGGAAATCACCCGCCTGAGCATGCTCGATCGCCTGTACAACATCGCTGACGTCGATTTCCAGACCCAGCCAACCGGCACCGAGTTGATCTTGGTCGAGCAGGTTGAACAGATACAGCGAAGAACGTGCGGCAAGGTCTGGCGTCGTGGATATGTCCAGCCAGTAACGCTCTTTGCCCGGAGCGCGTTGCTGGGCGTTAGTCAGCAGATCATGCAGTGCCTCAGGGTCCAGCAAGCGCTGGGCAGATCTGGGCGGGGTCAGCGGCAGAACATGGGAGCCTGTCGCCGCGACGTACAACAGATTGATGCGGTTGCCGCTCAGGTACGCGAGATTGCGCTCAGTCAAGACAACGTTACAAGCAGGGTTGGCCCCTTCAAGTCGGATTACCCCGTAGGCGGATCGATTGAGCCGCGCAGGCCACGCCAGATCCGTCTCACAGATCGCCGACAGGGTCACATTTTTCAACAGCACTTCGTACGCCGTGAAAAAGCGCTGGGCCTGAGAAGTAGCATCGCTCATGAAGGTGCGACGCAATGAGACCTCCTCCTCCAGGCAGGCGTGCAGGTAAGCGTAGAGTCCCCCCGCGAGGGTCACCATCAGCGCAGCCGTGAACAATCTCAACAGCTTGCGCGCAGCAATCGAGGTGGAGAACGAGGTATCCAGCGGATGGAAAAACTGTTTTAGCTTCATACAGTCAGCGTATGAAGCGAGTGATTATTACCCCATCAGACAACTCTTAAAAAGACGGGGTCATGGTATTGGGTTGGGTTGAGTTGCACCCGCCCAACGACTGATCACAGGAATGCCCCTAAGGGTTGACTGGCCACGAAGTGAAGAGCGAATGTCAGGGAGGGTGTAGTTCTTGACACAGGGTTTGATGTATCGGACTGCAGTATCAGTGAGCGCTATCGCTCAATCTCCGTCTCGTATGGATAGAGAGATTTGTACGATTTTCAGTGAGGCTGGTACCACGATAAAAAGTGGTCTACCGAGGCCCGGACTGTATTGAACAATGTACCTATTGGGGGCTGAATCTGAGCGTTTTCAGAGAATGTCGCGGGGGAAATGTTGAAAAAAGACATTTTCCGGGCACAAAAAAATGGACATCATAGAGGTCCATTTTTTAATGTTTGGAGCGGGAAACGAGACTCGCATCTAGCGTACAACCCATTGAAATCTATAGGGTTTATTTTATTCCTTAAACAGGAATGGACTTGATTCTGGACTTGTTTTTAAAGTGTATCAATAGCAAAAAAGGGGATGATTCCAAACCACGCTACCGAGTTCTATCTGAAGCAAATCGGAAAGTAGTCATCAGGTTGACGGTACCAATTGAGCAGGGTCAGCCGGGGATGAGTCCTCACCGAGAATTCGCCATCTGGTACCACGCTCTCCTTCCCCTCCTAACGGGTCAATTCGCCACTGGCTACTATCGGCCAATATCCAAACGAGCCCTTCCGTCCAGCGCAAGCCCGTGGCCGGCTTTTCCGAACTCGCATCGAATATGCGCAAAGCGCCTGCTCGGCGTCCTGCCCTGCCCTGCCTGCAAGCGATGCCCACCGTGCCCGCCACACATTGAATGACCTGTCCGCGAGATTGCCCTTCCCTTTTTTATCACCTTCCGACCAGAAACTCATTTCAGACTCTTGCACTGCCGGTATTATGGTATACCATCATACACACAGACATCTCTCACCCCGCATACGGAGCAGCTCATGAGTTTCGAAATCCGCAAGATCGTCAGCTATGTCGAAGAAACCTTTATCGAAGGAGGTAAGGCAAGCGATACACCAGTGACTATGGTCGGTCTGGCCGTGGTGATGAAGAACCCTTGGCTGGGCCGCGGCTTTGTCGAAGACCTGAAACCGGAAATTCGCGCCAACTGCTCCGACCTCGGTGCATTGATGGTGGAGCGCCTGGTGTCGATCATCGGCGGCGCCGAGAAGATCGAGGCTTACGGCAAGGCGGCCGTCGTTGGCGCCGACGGAGAAATCGAGCACGCCTCCGCCGTCATCCACACCCTGCGCTTCGGCAACCATTACCGCGAAGCGGTTAAAGCCAAGAGCTACCTGAGTTTCACCAACAAACGTGGCGGCCCCGGCACCTCGATTCAGATCCCGATGATGCACAAGGACGACGAAGGCCTGCGCTCCCACTACATCACCCTGGAAATGAAAATCGAAGATGCACCGCGCGCCGACGAAATCGTCGTGGTCCTGGGTTGCGCCGATGGCGGCCGCCTGCACCCACGCATCGGCAACCGTTATATCGATCTGGAAGAATTGGCGGCTGAGAACGCCCAGTAAATTCCGGAGAGAACAACTACAACAAAAAGGCATGCAGGAGCGCTCCATGATTCGGCTCACCGCTGAACGCACCCCGGCTGGCACCAGTTACCTGGCGACCGGCCAAGGCCAGCCCGTGGTCTTGATCCACGGCGTGGGCCTGAACAAAGAAATGTGGGGCGGCCAGATTGTTGGCCTGGCCACGAAGTACCGCGTGATTGCCTACGACATGCTCGGCCATGGCGCCAGCCCGCGCCCGGAAAGCGGCACTCCCCTGCTCGGCTATGCCGATCAGTTGCTGGACCTGCTCGACCACCTGCAGTTGCCTCAGGCGACGGTGATCGGCTTTTCCATGGGCGGGCTGGTGGCCCGGGCTTTTGCCTTGCATTACCCGCAACGCTTGCAAGGCCTGGTGGTGCTCAACAGTGTGTTCAATCGCAGCGCCGAACAGCGCGCCGGGGTCATCGCACGCACTGCTCAGGCTGCCGAACACGGACCGGATGCCAATGCCGAGGCCGCCCTGTCACGCTGGTTCAGCCGCGAATACCAGGCGGCCAATCCGGCGCAGATCGCGGCCCTTCGCCAGACCTTGGCCAGTAATGATCCGCAAGGTTACCTGACCACCTATGAGCTGTTCGCAACCCAGGATATGTACCGCGCTGATGACTTGGGCAGCATTCAGGTACCGACGCTGGTCGCCACCGGTGAGCTGGATCCGGGCTCGACACCGGAAATGGCCCAGCAACTGGCCGATCGAATTCCAGGTGCCACCGTTGCCGTGCTCGCCGAGCAGCGGCATATGATGCCCGTAGAATCGCCACGCCTGGTCAACCAGCTGTTGCTGGAGTTTCTCGACACGGCGCACTCCCGACAAAAACCTATAAAGGGGATCGTTGCATGACACTCGCACGCTTCCAGATGTGCATCGGCGGTGAATGGGTCGATGCCCTGTCCGGCAAGACCTTTGAAAGCCTGAACCCGGCCCTGGCCCAAGCCTGGGCTGAACTGCCCGATGCCGACGAGGCTGATGTCGAGCGCGCCGTACAGGCTGCGCAGACGGCCTTCGACAGCCCTGCCTGGCGCGGCCTCACCGCCACCGCTCGCGGTAAGTTGCTGCGTCGCCTCGGCGACCTGATCGCCGAAAACAAGGAGCAACTGGCGCAGCTGGAGAGCCGCGACAACGGCAAGCTGATTCGCGAAACCCGTGGCCAGGTTGGCTACTTGCCGGAGTTCTTCCACTACACCGCCGGCCTGGCCGACAAGCTCGAAGGCGGAACACTGCCCCTCGACAAGCCCGATCTGTTTGCTTACACGGTGCACGAAGCCATGGGCGTGGTCGCGGCGATCATTCCCTGGAACAGCCCGCTTTACCTGACCGCCATCAAACTCGCCCCGGCTCTGGCGGCGGGCAATACCATCGTAATCAAACCGTCGGAACACGCCTCGGCGACTATTCTTGAGCTGGCCCGTCTGGCACTGGAGGCGGGCATCCCGCCGGGTGTGGTTAACGTCGTCACCGGTTACGGCCCAAGCACCGGCGCGGCCCTCACCCGTCATCCGCTGGTACGCAAGATCGCCTTCACCGGCGGTGCCGCGACGGCGCGGCACGTGGTGCGCAGCAGCGCCGAGAACTTCGCCAAGCTGTCGCTGGAACTGGGCGGCAAATCACCAAATATCATTTTTGCCGACGCCGACCTCGACAGCGCGATCAACGGCGCCATCGCCGGGATCTATGCGGCGTCCGGGCAGAGTTGCGTCTCCGGCTCTCGACTGCTGGTGCAGGACGAAATCTACGATGAGTTCGTCGACCGCCTGGTCGAACGCGCCAAGCGCATCCGCATCGGTAACCCGCAGGACGACGCCAGCGAAATGGGCCCGATGGCCACCGCGCAGCAACTGGCGGTGGTCGAAGGCCTGGTGGCTGATGCGATTGCCGAAGGCGCGCATCTGAGGCTGGGCGGCAAACGTCCGCAGAACCTGGGCGACGGCTGGTTCTACGAGCCGACGCTGTTCGAATGCGACAGCAACACGATGAAGATCATGCAGGAAGAAGTCTTCGGTCCGGTGGCCTCGGTCATTCGTTTCAAGGATGAAGCCGAAGCCCTGGCGATTGCCAACGACTCGCAGTTCGGCCTCGCCGCCGGTATCTGGACCCGTGACCTGGGTCGCGCCCACCGCCTGGCCCGAGACGTACGCTCCGGGATCATCTGGGTCAACACCTACCGTGCCGTATCGGCCATGGCACCGATCGGCGGCTTCAAGAACAGCGGCTATGGACGCGAGAGCGGCATCGATTCGGTGCTGGCCTACACCGAGCTGAAAACGGTGTGGATCAACCTCTCCCAGGCACCGATGCCTGACCCCTTCGTGATGCGCTAAGAGGCCACCGACATGATCGAACCCGGCATTTATAAAGACGTCATGAGCTCGTTCCCTTCCGGGGTCACGGTGGTCACCACCCTGGACCTGGATGGCGGCATCGTCGGCATTACCGCGAGTGCTTTCAGTGCACTGTCGATCGATCCGGCACTGGTGCTGTTCTGCCCCAACTATGCCTCCGACACTTACCCGATCCTGCGCGACAGCAAGCAGTTCGCGATTCATCTGCTGTCTGCCGACCAGACCGCCGAGGCCTACGCGTTTGCCGGTAAAGGCAAGGACAAGACCAAGGGCATCGACTGGCACCTGAGCGCTCTGGGCAACCCGCTGCTGGGTAATGCCACGGCGATCATCGAGTGCGAACTGTGGCGTGAATACGACGGCGGTGACCACGCCATCATCGTCGGCGCGGTGAAGAACCTGATTCTGCCCGAGCAACCGGTGACACCGATGATCTACCACAAAGGCAAGCTCGGCCCCCTGCCCGCCCTGGCCTGACGCAGTCTATGTGGGAGCGGGCTTGCTCGCGAAGAGTCCGGCACATCCAACATCGATGACGCCTGATGCACCGCCTTCGCGAGCAAGCCCGCTCCCACAGGTACTGACTGCATTTAATCACGCAGAATTTTTCATTTTGTCAGGAGCCGGCATGAGCCCAGCAGCCTCGCAACTGTTCCGCCAGCAGGCCTTTATCGATGGCCAATGGCTGGAGGCACCGAATGGCGCCAGTCAGGACATCTTCAACCCGGCCACCGGTGAACTGATCGGTCGGGTGCCAAACCTTGGCGCCACCGAAGCTCGCCAAGCCATTGCCGCCGCCAACAAGGCCTGGCCAGCCTGGCGCGCGCTGATCGCCAAGGAACGCAGCACCCTGCTCAAGCGCTGGCACGCGCTGATGCTGGAGAATGTCGATGCGTTGGCAGAAATCCTGACCCTCGAACAAGGCAAGCCACTGGCAGAAGCCAAGGGTGAAATCCTCTATGCCGCGAGCTTCATCGAGTGGTTTGCCGAAGAAGCCAAACGCATCTACGGCGATACCATTGCGAGCCATAAAAGCGATGCGCGCATCGTTGTCAGCAAAGAACCGATCGGCGTCGTCGCGGCCATCACCCCGTGGAATTTCCCGGCGGCGATGATCACCCGCAAGGCCGGCCCGGCCTTGGCTGCCGGGTGCCCGTGCATCGTCAAACCGGCACCGGAAACCCCGTTCTCGGCCCTGGCCATGGCGGTGCTGGCGGAACAGGCGGGGATTCCACCGGGCATTTTCAATGTGATCACTGGCGACGCCGTGGCCATCGGTGCTGAGCTCACCGCCAGTCCGCTGGTGCGCAAACTGTCGTTCACCGGTTCCACCGCCATCGGCAAACTGCTGATGGCTCAATGCGCGCCAACCCTGAAAAAGGTCTCGCTGGAATTGGGTGGCAACGCGCCTTTCATTGTCTTCGACGACGCCGATCTTGAGCGAGCAGTAGAAGGTGCGCTGATTGCCAAATTCCGCAACGCCGGACAAACCTGCGTCTGCGTCAATCGCTTCCTGGTGCAGGGTGGCATTCACGATGCGTTCGTTGCCCGGCTGGCCGAGCGTGTAGCGCAACTGAAAGTGGGCAGTGGTTTCGACAGCGGCATCACTCAGGGCCCGCTGATCAACGAGCGCGCCGTGGCCAAGGTCGAAGACCATGTACAAGACGCCCTCGCCCACGGTGCGCAATTGCTCTGCGGCGGTGAACGCCATGCCCTCGGCCACGGCTTTTTCCAACCAACGGTGCTGGCCGGCGTGACGTCTTCGATGAAAGTCGCCCAGGAAGAAACCTTTGGCCCGCTGGCCGCCGTGTTCCGCTTCGACACTGAGGCCGAGGTGATTCACATGGCCAACGACACCGAATTCGGTCTTGCCGCCTATTGCTACACCCGCGATCTGGGCCGTGCCTGGCGCATGAGCGAAGCCTTGGAGTACGGCATGGTCGGGATCAACGAAGGGCTGATTTCTACCGAAGTCGCGCCGTTTGGCGGCATCAAGTCCTCGGGCCTGGGCCGCGAAGGTTCCAAGTACGGCATCGAGGATTATCTGGAACTCAAATACACCCTGATGGGCGGACTTGAAGATCTCGGGAGCACACGGCGATGAGCAACGAGAAATATGAACAAGGGCTGAAAATCCGCACCCAGGTATTGGGCGAAGCCTATGTGAACCGCGCCATAGAAAACGCCGACGACTTCACCCGGCCTCTTCAGGAGATGGTCACCGAGTACTGTTGGGGCCACGTCTGGGGCCGTGAGGGTTTGTCGCTTAAAGAACGCAGCATGATAAACTTGGCGATGATTTCGGCGCTCAATCGGCCTCACGAACTCAAGCTGCATATTCGCGGCGCCTTGCGTAACGGGCTGAGTCGTGAACAAATACGTGAAATTCTGCTTCAGGTCGGTATTTATTGCGGTGTTCCCGCTGCCGTAGACAGTTTCCGGCTTGCCCGTGAAGCCTTCGCCGAAACCGATGCCGAGGCCTCCAGTTAACCCTTGGCTGTTTTGATGACCTGAGCACAATGATCCTGGATCAAAGTGCTCTTTTTGCATGGACAGCCACACTCAGAGCGGACCCCATGAAACGCCTGCCACTCGACGACAGCTTCAAGGTCAATCGCAACCCCATTACCCTGCGCGAAATCGTGCTGGATAAACTGCGAAGCGCCATCATGAACTTCCAGCTCCTGCCGGGAGACCGTCTGGTCGAGCGCGATCTGTGCGATCGCCTGGGCGTCAGCCGTACTTCCGTACGCGAAGCCTTGCGCCACCTGGAGTCCGAAGGTCTGGTGGAGTTCGCCGACGCCAAGGGGCCTCGGGTCGCGATCATTACCCTCTCCGATGCCGGCGACATCTATGAGCTGCGTTGCGTGCTTGAAGGCCTGATCGTCCAGCTGTTCACCCTGCGCGCCAAGGCCAAGGACATCAAGGCCCTGGAAAAAGCACTTGAGGAAAACCGCAAGGCCCTCAAGGACGGCGAACTGCAACAGGTCATCGATTCGGTCCAGGGTTTCTACGACGTACTCCTCGAAGGCTCCGGCAACCATGTCGCGGCGACCCAACTGCGCCAGTTGCAGGCCCGCATCAGCTACCTGCGGGCGACCTCGGTGTCCCAGGAAAACCGTCGAGGTGTCAGCAACCAGGAAATGGAACGCATGGTCGAGGCGATCAAGAGCGGCGATCCGTTGGCCGCCCACCAGGCGTGCGTCGACCACGTGCGCTCTGCCGCCAAGGTTGCCCTGGACTACCTCAAGCGCAAGCAGGAAGAGACCGGTGAAATCCCCGAGATCACTGCACCCATCGCGCTCAAAGAACCGCGCATAGGTCGCTGAAGATGTTCAGCCCGAGCTTTTGCCCAAAATGCGGCAGCAGTGACCTCGGTCACCAGCTGCCGCCGGGCGATACGCACGAGCGCCTGATGTGCCGCGGCTGCGGCTACATCCATTACGTCAATCCGAAAATCATTGCCGGCTGCATCATCGAGCAGGATGGCAAGTATTTGCTGTGTCAGCGCGCCATCCCGCCGCGCCCTGGCACCTGGACGCTGCCGGCGGGGTTTATGGAAGGTGGCGAGACCACCGAGCAGGCGGCGCTGCGCGAGGTCTGGGAAGAGAGCGGCGTGCGCGCGGAAATACTCTCGCCGTACTCAATCTTCAGCGTGCCGAAGATCAGCGAGGTGTACATCATCTTTCGCGCCACCGCATTGGAGATCACCGGCCAATACGGCCCGGAAACCCTCGACTACAAATTCTTCGCGCCTGAGGACATTCCCTGGGACAGCATCTACTACCCGGCTATCCGGCAGATCCTCGAACGCTATATCGAGGAGCGCCAGGCCGGCGTTTACGGCATCTACATCGGCAACGACGACAGCGGCAAAATTCACTTCATCCGCTGAGCCGCTGATCCGTGGGAGCAAAGCTTGCTCGCGATAGCGATCTCAAGGACGCCATCGCGAGCAAGCTTTGCTCCTACAGCGGTTAACGCGCAGGCTCAGGGTGCTATGCCCTCGACAATGATCACCTCGGCCCGAGCCACGCCCTCGCGGTGCCGTTTCGCCTCCTGGTATTGCTCGGACTGGTAGCAAGCCAGCGCTTGTTCGTAGGAGTCGAACTCAATCACCACGCTACGTTGCGGCGTCGACCGCCCTTCCATTGCCTCGCTGCGCCCGCCGCGAGCCAGCATCCGCCCGCCGTAGAGTGCGAAGGCCGCCGGCGCTCGCTGAGTGTAATGGAGGTATTGATCAGGGTCGGTGACATCCACATGAGCAATCCAGTACGCCTTCATAGTGACCTCTTGGTTTATTTTGTATTATGGTATACCACAAAATATTTCCATCAAACACTGAGAGTCTCAGCATGGCCTTCAACAGCATCGAAGAAATAATCGAAGACTATCGGCAAGGCAAGATGGTGCTGCTGGTCGACGATGAGGACCGGGAAAACGAAGGTGACCTGTTGCTGGCCGCCGACTGTTGCACACCCGAGGCCATCAGCTTCATGGCCCGTGAAGCCCGCGGCCTGATCTGCCTGACCTTGACCGACGAGCACTGCAAACGCCTCGGGCTGGAACAGATGGTGCCGAGCAACGGCAGCGTATTCAGCACCGCGTTCACCGTGTCTATCGAAGCCGCCGTCGGCGTGACCACCGGCATCTCTGCCGCCGACCGGGCGCGTACCGTCGCGGCCGCTGTCGCCGCCGACGCGGGGCCCACCGACCTTGTGCAACCCGGCCACATCTTTCCCTTGCGCGCCAAGGAAGGCGGCGTGCTGACTCGCGCCGGCCATACCGAGGCCGGTTGCGACCTGGCACGACTGGCCGGTTTCACACCGGCCTCGGTGATTGTCGAAGTGATGAATGATGACGGCACCATGGCGCGCCGTCCGGATCTGGAAGTGTTCGCGCGCCAGCACGGGATCAAGATCGGTACCATCGCCGACCTGATTCACTATCGCCTCAGCACCGAACACACCGTGGTGCGCATCGGCGAACGCGAGCTGCCGACAGTACATGGCACCTTCCGCCTGATCACCTTTGAAGATCGCATCGAAGGCGGCGTGCACATGGCGATGGTCATGGGTGAGTTGCGCCATGACGAACCAACGCTGGTGCGTGTGCATGTGATCGACCCGCTGCGCGACCTGGTGGGTGCCGAATACAACGGCCCCTCCAACTGGACATTGTGGGCCGCGCTGCAGCGGGTGGCCGAAGAAGGTCGCGGCGTGGTGGTCGTTCTGGCCAATCATGAATCGTCCCAGGCTCTGCTCGAGCGCGTGCCCCAACTGACCCAGCCGCCACGGCAGTTCAGTCGCTCGCAATCGCGGATCTATTCTGAAGTGGGTACCGGGGCACAGATTCTGCAAGATCTCGGCATAGGCAAGCTGCGTCATCTGGGTCCACCGTTGAAATACGCTGGCTTGACCGGTTACGACCTGGAAGTGGTGGAGAGCATCCCCTTCACCGAATGATCCCGGGGCTTATCCCTGTAACCCACGCAGGCCGCTGCCCGTCGGTATGACGGTACAAAAACCCGCTTTTGGCTGATAGCCGGTACGGCAAAATGCTTGCACAAAGTTTGGAATACCATAATATGATATTCCATAGACCGGACGCGTTAGCCAAGTGCCCCCGCCAGGGAAAGCACCAATAACAGCCCTTGGCACGGTCGCCTTTAGAGGCCAGATGGACCTACTGCTCCCGATAGGCGGGCACTAAAAAGCCCGCTCAAAAACACAACAAATGAGGGCGTGAAAATGGTGTTGAACAAACGTGTAACCGCAGTACTGTTCGCGGGTTTACTGGCCACGGCCAGTCACGTGGCAATGGCGGCTGAAAGCGTCAACTTCGTCAGCTGGGGTGGTAGCACTCAGGATGCGCAGAAGCAGGCCTGGGCCGATCCGTTCAGCAAGGCCAGCGGTATTACCGTGGTCCAGGACGGCCCCACCGACTACGGCAAACTCAAAGCCATGGTCGAAAGCGGCAACGTGCAGTGGGACGTGGTCGACGTCGAGGCGGACTTCGCTTTGCGCGCAGCGACCGAAGGCTTGCTCGAGCCCCTCGATTTCTCCATCATCCAGCGCGACAAGATCGACCCGCGATTTGTCTCCGATCACGGCGTAGGTTCGTTCTTCTTCTCCTTCGTCCTCGGCTACAACCAGGGCAAGCTCGGCTCCGGCAAACCCCAGGACTGGTCCGCGCTGTTCGACACCAAAACCTATCCCGGCAAACGCGCCCTGTACAAATGGCCGAGCCCCGGCGTGCTTGAACTGGCCCTGCTCGCCGATGGCGTAGCGGCTGACAAGCTCTACCCGCTGGACCTGGACCGCGCCTTCAAGAAACTCGACACGATCAAGAAAGACATCGTCTGGTGGGGCGGCGGTGCCCAGTCGCAACAGTTGCTGGCCTCCGGCGAAGCCAGCATGGGGCAATTCTGGAACGGTCGGATCCATGCCCTGCAAGAGGATGGCGCACCGGTTGGCGTGAGCTGGAAACAGAACCTGGTCATGGCCGACATTCTGGTGATCCCGAAAGGTTCGAAAAACAAGGCCGCAGCCATGAAGTTCCTGGCCAACGCCAGCAGCGCCAAAGGTCAGGCTGACTTTTCCAACCTGACCGCCTATGCGCCGGTCAACGTCGACAGCGTGGCGCGCCTGGACTCGGTGCTGGCCCCGAACCTGCCGACTGCCTACGCTAAGGATCAGATCACTCTAGACTTCGCGTACTGGGCCAAAAACGGTCCGGCCATCGCGACACGGTGGAACGAATGGCTGGTCAAATGAAAATGACGGCCACTGCGTCCCGTCACTCCACGCAAGCCGGGAGCGCCCATGGCGCTGCCGGCTCGGCTCCTGGCAAGGCGGCTGTGATGAAGCAACCCCCTTCTCTGGCGCAGCGCTGGCGTGGCGCCGGCAATCTGGTGCCCGCCCTGCTGTTCCTCGGCCTGTTTTTCCTTGCGCCGCTGATCGGCCTGCTACTGCGTGGCGTGCTTGAGCCAGAGCCGGGTCTGGGTAACTACCAGCAGCTGTTCGCCAACTCGGCCTATACCAGGGTCTTGCTCAACACCTTCTCGGTGGCCGGACTGGTGACCCTGTTCAGCCTTCTGCTGGGCTTCCCCCTCGCCTGGGCGATCACGTTGATCCCCCGTGGCTGGGGCCGCTGGATCCTCAACATCGTGCTGCTGTCGATGTGGACCAGCCTCTTGGCCCGGACTTATTCCTGGCTGGTGCTGCTGCAAGCCTCTGGCGTGATCAACAAGGCGCTGATGGCGATGGGCATCATCGATCAGCCGCTGGAGATGGTGCATAACCTGACCGGCGTGGTGATCGGCATGAGCTACATCATGATCCCGTTCATCGTCCTGCCGCTGCAGGCCACCATGCAGGCCATCGACCCGATGATCCTGCAGGCCGGCTCGATCTGCGGTGCCAGTCCCTGGACCAACTTCTTCCGGGTGTTCCTGCCGCTGTGTCGGCCGGGGCTGTTCTCTGGTGGTCTGATGGTGTTCGTGATGTCCCTTGGGTACTACGTCACTCCGGCATTGCTGGGCGGCGCGCAGAACATGATGCTGCCGGAATTCATCATTCAGCAGGTGCAGTCGTTCCTCAACTGGGGCCTGGCGAGTGCCGGCGCCGCGTTGCTGATCGTGATTACGCTGGTGTTGTTCTACTTCTACCTGAAGCTTCAGCCGGAATCCCCGGTTGGCGCCAGTAATGCGAGGTAAGCCGTCATGCTCCTGACCCCCAATGCCATGAGCCGGCGCATGCGCTTCGGCCTGTACTTCACCACCGGGCTGATCGCGCTGTTCCTGCTGTTGCCGATCGTGTTCATCGTGCTGCTGTCCTTCGGCTCCTCTCAGTGGCTGGTCTTCCCGCCGCCGGGCTGGACGCTGAAGTGGTACAGCCAATTCTTTTCTAACGCCGACTGGATGAACGCGGCCATGGCCAGTCTCAAGGTCGCGGTGCTGACCACGATCTGCGCCGTGGCGCTCGGCCTGCCGACTGCTTTTGCCCTGGTGCGTGGGCGTTTCCCGGGCCGGGAAATGCTCTACGGCCTGTTTACCCTGCCGATGATCGTGCCGCTGGTGATCATTGCGGTGGCGGTGTACGCGCTGTTTCTCAAACTGGGCTACACCGGGACGATGTTCGCCTTCGTCGTCAGTCACGTCATCGTTGCATTGCCGTTCACCATCATCTCGATCATCAACTCGCTGAAGCTGTTCGATCAGTCGATTGAAGATGCCGCGGTGATCTGTGGCGCTTCACGTCTGCAAGCGGTGTTCAAGGTGACCTTTCCGGCGATTCGTCCGGGCATGGTAGCCGGTGCGCTATTCGCCTTCCTGGTGTCCTGGGATGAAGTGGTGCTGAGCGTGATGATGGCCAGCCCGACCCTGCAAACCCTTCCGGTAAAAATGTGGACCACCCTGCGCCAGGACCTGACGCCCGTGATCGCCGTCGCCTCGACGCTGCTGATCGGCCTCTCGGTACTGGTCATGGTGATCGCCGCCGCCCTGCGCCGGCGCAATGAAATCAGCGCCTGAGCGCCTAGGAGTACGACATGAGTGCCGTGATCAAAGACCCCGCGCAGCAGAACGACAAACCCCTGGTCAGCCTGCGCAACCTGAACAAGCACTACGGCGATTTCGCCGCCGTGGACAACATCTCGCTGGACATCAAGGACGGCGAATTCCTCACCTTCCTCGGCTCCAGCGGCTCCGGCAAAAGCACCACCCTGTCGATGCTCGCCGGCTTCGAAACCCCGAGCAGCGGCGAGATCCTGGTCAATGCCCAGTCGCTGGTCAACGTACCGCCGCACAAGCGTGATATCGGCATGGTGTTCCAGCGCTACTCGCTGTTCCCGCACCTGTCGGTGCGCGACAACATCGCCTTCCCCCTGGCCATCCGCAAGCTGGCCGCCAGCGAGCGCGAGCGCCGGGTCGACGCCATGCTCAAGCTGGTGCAGCTTGAGAGCTTTGCTCATCGCCGCCCTTCACAACTTTCCGGTGGCCAGCAACAGCGGGTAGCGATCGCCCGAGCGCTGGTCTATGAGCCGCGCATCCTGCTGATGGACGAACCCCTCGGCGCCCTGGATAAAAAACTGCGTGAAGACCTGCAGGACGAACTACGTCAACTGCATCGGCGCCTTGGTATCACCATCATCTACGTGACCCACGACCAGGAAGAAGCCATGCGTTTGTCCCAGCGCATTGCGATCTTCAGCCACGGCAAGATCGTCGGCCTGGGCAGCGGCTACGACCTCTACCAGAATCCACCGAATGCTTTTGTCGCTTCGTTCCTCGGCAACTCCAACTTCCTCAAGCTCAAGGCTCAGGGCAACGCAGCCGCGCGTTTCGAAGGCCAGTCACTGTCGATCCGCCTAACCGCCGGGCTGAAAACCGATCAGGATGTACTGCTGATGGTGCGTCCGGAAAAGGCCCAGGCATTGAGCGTCCAGCAAGCCAGTCAAGAACCCCTGGCAGCAGGCTGGAACGAAGTCTCGGCCACGGTAGGCGAAGTGCTGTTCCTCGGTGAAAGCCAGACCTGCACCGTGATGACCTCGGGAGGCACTTCGATGACCGTCAAGGCGCTCTCCGCCGCTGGCATGCCGCTCAAGACCGGCGACCCGGTGCGCGTACGCTGGGCCACTGCGGATGCTTGCGTGTACACCGAATGGGCAGAAAGCGACCTGAACAAGGCCGCTGGCGCCCACTGATCCGACCTCACAAAAAGCGTTTGCAAACTATGTATTACGGTATACCATCAGACCAACAAAACTATAAAAGCCGTAATACATCGCCAGAGGACCGTCCAATGATCGACGCCACCATCTACAAACAAGTCATGGGTTCGTTCCCGTCCGGGGTGACTGTAATCACCACTCTGGATGACGATGGACAGATCGTCGGTCTGACTGCCAGCGCTTTCAGCTCGCTGTCGATGGACCCGGCCCTGGTGCTGTTCTGCCCCAACTACAGTTCAGATTCCTACCCCGTACTGATAAAGAACAAACGCTTCGCCATCCATGTGCTTTCCGGCGGCCAGCAAACCGAAGCCTATGCCTTCGCCCGCAAAGGCAAGGAGAAGGCGCAAGGAATCGAGTGGACGTTGAGCGAACTGGGCAACCCGCTACTGAGCAACGCCACGGCGATCATCGAATGCGAGCTGTGGCGCGAATATGAAGGCGGCGACCACGCGATCATGGTCGGCGCGGTGAAAAACCTGATAGTGCCGCATCACACGGCTGGCCCGCTGGTGTACTGCCACGGCAAGATGGGCGCCCTGCCCGTGCTTGCCTGAACCGACAGCCAATAATAAAGATTCGAGGTAAGCGTCATGAAATTTTCCCTGTTCGTGCATATGGAGCGCTGGGACGAAAGCGTCAGCCACCGCCAGCTGTTCGAAGACCTGAGCGAACTGACCCTGATGGCCGAGGCCGGTGGCTTCAGCACGGTCTGGATCGGCGAACACCACGCCATGGAATACACCATCTCGCCAAGCCCGATGCCGCTGCTGGCCTACCTGGCCGCCAAGACCACCACCATCCATCTGGGCGCCGGTACCATCATCGCGCCGTTCTGGCACCCACTTCGGGTGGCCGGCGAATGCGCGTTGCTGGACGTGATCAGTAACGGTCGCATGGAAGTCGGCCTGGCCCGTGGCGCCTATCAGGTGGAGTTTGACCGCATGGCTGGCGGCATGCCCGCCTCCTCGGGCGGTCAAGCTCTGCGGGAGATGGTCCCGGTGGTGCGTGCCCTATGGCAGGGCGATTACGCCCACGACGGCGAGATCTGGAAGTTCCCTACCTCCACCAGCGTACCCAAGCCGATCCAGAAGCCAAACCCGCCGATGTGGATCGCCGCCCGCGACCCGGACTCGCACAACTTCGCGGTGGCCAACGGCTGCAACGTGATGGTCACGCCGCTGATGAAGGGTGACGAAGAAGTCCTCGACCTGAAGAACAAGTTTCAGGCCGCCCTGGACAACAACCCCGAAGTGCCGCGTCCTCAATTGATGGTGCTGCGTCATACCCACGTCCACGCGGTCGACGACCCCGAGGGATGGAAAGTCGGGGCCAAGGCGATCTCGCGTTTCTACCGCACATTCGATGCCTGGTTCGGCAACAAGGAAGTGCCGGTCAACGGCTTCCTGGCGCCGAGCCCGGAAGAAAAATTCGCCGGCCGGCCGGAGTTCGAACTGGAGAGCATCCACAAGAGCGCCATGATTGGCACCGCGGAAGAAATCATCCCGCGCATCAAGTACTACCAGGAACTGGGTGTCGACGAGTTCAGCTTCTGGTGCGATAACAGCCTGCCCCACGCGGAAAAGAAAAAATCCCTGGAGCTGTTCATCAAGCAGGTCGTTCCGGCGTTTCGCTGAGTCCGCCTGCCCTGCCCCTCGGACGCGAAGCCGGGGGCCTGACTGACGTGTAGGGTCGATTCCCATGTTCAATGGTCGCCTCCAATCACTCGCCCTTCCCTCCGGTGCCGCGCAGGCGTATCTGCGCGGCGAATGGACCGCTTCGCATATCCATTTCAAACGCCTGCGCGCCAGCGTTGCCGCCAAGCAGAACGGCTTCTGGCAACTAGTTCACTGAGTACAGCTGAACAGGAATCCACGCACCCGACGTCTCGCGATCGCGAAACGTGTTCGGTGCATTGTGCTTCGGCCCGGGTTTGACCGGGCTGGCGGGACGCAAAAGCATCCGGCCCATGATCAGGTTTGCTCAATGAACAATAAAAACGCGCTGTTGATCATCGACATGCAACAGGAGGACAGTTTTGTCCTGGAAAACTTCGACACGACGGTCGCCCACACTGCCGCCCTGCTCGAGACCGCCCGCCGTCAGCGGGTCCCTGTCATCTATACCCGCCATATCAATCAGGCCGACGGCAGTGACCTGCCGCGCGGCGAACCGCGTGCGGCCGACGGTGGCCCGAGCAGTTACCGCGCCGGTACCCGGCAAGTGGAGATCATCGAGCGTCTGGCACCGCGACCAGATGAATGGGTGCTGGACAAAGGCCGTTACAGCGCCTTCCACCGCACCGACCTGGATGCCCGACTCAAGGCCCTGGGGGTCGATACTCTGATCGTCAGCGGTGTATTGACCGATGTCTGCGTGCTCAGCAGCGTGTTCGACGCCTTCGCTCTGGGCTATCACATTCGCCTGGTCAGCGACGCCTGTGCCACGACGACTCTGGCGGGACACTACTCAGCGCTGTTGATACTGGCCAACTGGGTCTACTCACTGGAAATCCTGAACTGCGTCCAATGCCTTCGGGCCCTGGAAGACCGTGACTATCTGAGCATGACTCCCGAGCACCCGGACGTTTTCGCCCACCAGCCTCATGAGTTCGAAAGCACCATCGCCCGTTTACAAGCCCACCTCGTCCGGACTCAGGAGTGATCACCATGCAAGTCGAAAAGAGAAGCATAGATTTCATCCCCGAGGGCGAACGCCATGGCCAACCCGGCTCGCTGTTCTTCATCTGGTTCGGCGCCAACATGAACATCACCACCATCGCGTCCGGCGTGTTGCCGGTGGTGATGGGGCTCAACCTGTTCTGGAGCGCGTTGGCGATCATTATCGGCTCGCTGTTGGGGGCGATTTTCATGGCCTCCCACTCCGCCCAAGGACCAAAACTGGGCATCCCGCAAATGATCCAGAGTCGAGCGCAATTCGGCGTGTTGGGCGCCGTGTTGCCGTTGCTGTTCGTGATGCTGATTTACCTGGGGTTCTTCGTCAGCAACACCTTGCTCGCCGCCCAGGCGCTGGAGTCTGTCAGCCCATTGCCGGCGACGGGAAACATCTACCTGATCGGGGCGTTGTGCTTCGTCGTCGCGCTGTATGGCTATCGCCTGATCCATCGCCTGCAGAAGTGGCTGTCACTGCTCTCGCTGGTGGTGTTTTTTGCCGCCACGCTGCTTGCGTTGCAGTTGCCGATACCTGCTGAACAATGGTTGCCGACGGGTTTCTCGCTGTCGAAGTTTCTGGCGGCGGTGAGCATTGCGGTCACCTGGCAGCTGTCGTACGCGCCGTATGTCGCGGACTATTCTCGCTACCTGCCGAGCAGCACGCCGACCGCCAAAGTGTTCTGGTACAGCTACGCCGGCACGGTCAGCGGCGGTGCCTGGATGATGATTCTCGGCGCAATCCTCAGCGTCGGTATCAGCGATTTTTCCGGCAACGTCGGCGGCCATGTCGTCGGGTTATTCGGCGGCGGCGCGGTGCTGTTGTTCGCCTTCATTCTCTATGGTCAGGTGTCGATCAACGTCTTCAATCTGTACGGGGCGTTCATGTCGACCATCACCGTGATCGAGCCTTTTGCCCAGCTCAAGGTAACGCCTCGGGTACGTGGCCTGTTCATGTTGGTGATCAGCCTGGTGGCCACGGCGTTGTGCACCATCAGTCAGGGCGACTTCATCAACTTCTTCCTCAACTTCATCTTCTTCATGAGCTACTTCCTGATCCCCTGGACGGCGATCAATCTGGTGGACTACTACTGCCTGCGCAAAGGCCGGTACCAGATCGACGACATCTTCGACCTGAACGGAATCTACGGGCGCATCAACGGGATCGCCTGCGGCAGTTTCCTGCTGGCGATTGCCCTGGAAATTCCGTTCATGAACACCACGTTGTACGTCGGCCCGGTGGCCACGGCACTGGATGGCGTGGATCTGGCCTGGATCGTCGGGTTGCTAGTCCCTGCGCTTAGCTATTACTGGCTGATGAAACTGGGCAAGCGCACGCAAGGAATCGGCGAACTGTCTTGATCAACGGCTAAAAACCACAACGCCGGGCGCAATGCCCGGTGTTGTGCCTTCCGTCCAAAACTTCGTTTAACACCCCAGGTCCTGAGCAGCACTGCGCTCGAAAATCGCCCCCTCAATACCCAGCACTTCACGATTGTCGGCATAGATCCCGACACCCTTTTCCCAGACCTGCTTGATCGAATGGTCCGCGCAACGAATCCGGTAGTTGAGTTCGAATGGCTCTTGCCGCGACAAGGCATATTGCACCTCGCGCCAGACGTAATCGGCATCCTGCGCCAGGATCAGGCTGTTGTAGGTGAAGTCATGGTTGTCCACCAGCCGTTCCGGCGGGTAGCCGGTCAGTTGCAGGCAACCGGCACTGACGAACTCCATGGTCCAGTCGCGGTTGTTGCGGCCGCGGTAGATCAGCCCCGGCATGCTGTCCAGCAAGCTCATGCTGCTGCGCTGGCTGGCCTGCAAGGCAATCTCCCGCCGTTTGTGCACGGTGATATCCCCGGCCACCAGATAGAAGCCGCTATTCCCGCGCTTCAGGCCGACCTCAAACCAGCGTAATTCACCCGAAGGGTGGACAAAACGCAGCCGCTGGTTGAAGGACGTCTCGGGACGCCGTCGCAGTTCATGCAAGGCCTGACGCCATAACGAGCGGTCCTCGTGGTGCACATAGTCGATGAGGTTGCGCTCTGGGTCCGGCAGGTCCATCAGCTCGACCCAGGCCAGGTTGAAGTGGGCGATCTGACCGTTATCCCTGAGTTCGAGCAACGCCGCGGGAAAGCGGTCCATCAGGTGCAATGGTGGTGTCTGCACAAACGCCTCTGGTCGTTCCATCATCTAATGGCGCTCCTCGTGTCTCACCGATGCGCCGTTGTGCACCCACGCCGCCAGCTCGAGGCGCGAGTGCAGGCTGAGCTTCTGCAAGAGATTCTTCACATAGATTTTGACCGTGCCATCGCTGATCCCCAGTTCCCGGCCAATCTGTTTGTTGCTCATACCGGCAGCGATCAAGGCCAGGGTCTGTCCCTCGCGCTCGGTCAGGTTGCCGGTGTCGGTCTGATCCGCTCCGCGCACCGGCCCGCTTTGATCGGCGAGCAGAGACACCAGCGTCGAATCCAGAACGATCGCGCCTTTGTTGCAATTACGCATATACGCCAGCAACGCATCGGGTTCGGTCTCTTTAAGCACATAACCGCTGGCCCCCAGGCGCAGGGCCGTCAACAGTTCAGCGCGATCCATCGACGCGGTGAGCACCACCACCTGGCAGTCGAGGCGCAACTGACGCAGTTCATCGAGCACCTGCAAACCGCTCAAGCCCGGCATGTGCAGGTCCAGCAAGACCTGCTGCGGCGCCAGGCTGACGGCCAGGTTGATGCCTTCCCGGCCACTGGCGGCCTGCCCCACCACTTTGAAGTCATCGCTGGCGCCGAACAGCTGCGCCAGACCCTTGCGAAACAACGGGTGGTCATCGATCAGCAATAAGGTCGTGCAGTCCATCAAGACTCCCCTCTGGCAGGTCTGGGTTGCGGGAAAGGCCAAGGTGTACGCGCACCCCGTGGGGGCGAATGGTTTCAATGGATAGCTGGGCGCCAATGCTCGCGGCGCGCTCACGGATAATCGCCAGGCCAAAATGGTTTTCTTCGCCTGACGCGGGGCTCAGGCCGATGCCGTCATCCTCCACCGAGACCGAGACTTCGCCTTCCTGGTTTTGCCGCAACTCGATGCGCACATGCCGCGCGTGGGAATGGCGCACCGCGTTGGCCAGGGCCTCGCGAATGATCTGCAGAATCTGCAATTCGGTTTCCGGGCTCAGGGCATCGTCAGCCAGGCGATTGTCCAGTTCGAAGACGATGATGCAGCGCCGCGAAAACTCCGCCACGGAGTCGGCCAGGGCTTGGCGCAGCGAGCGCCCGTCCATGGTCAGACGGGCGCTGGTGATCAGCTCACGCACCTGGCGCTGTAATTGGCTCAAGCCACCGCGCAGCTCCTGTAATGCCGCCGCTGCCGACTCCGGCTCACCGAGCCGCGACTGCAGCAGGCGCGCCTGGAATGACAAATAGCCCAACTGCTGAGCGACTGAATCGTGCAGCTCACGGGCCAGGGCGCCGTGCTGCGAGGTGGCCTGTTTACGCTGTTGCTCACGCTTGTGCCGCAGCAAACGCACAGTGCCCCCCACCGCCTGCGCCGCCTCCTCCAGCAACTGTCGCCAGGTTCCGCCGACCGGTTGCGGGGTATCGAGCAACAGCAGGCCTTTGTTCGGCCCATCATCCTCCGGCAAGGCACACAACAGGCGGTGCACGCCGCGCTGTCGACAAGGCCCGCAGACCTGGGCCGAGTCAACCACTGCAGCACTGCGCCAAGGGCAACGCGGCTCGTCCTGACAAACACTGACCAGCCCCCGACGTGCCGGCCCGAGGTCCTCGCCGCCAAGGATCAGGTTCAACTTGCAGGTCGGCAGCAGTGCCTCGAAACGGTCAAGAAAACCCGGCAAGGCACCGTCAGCGTGCACCTGGCACAACGGTAACCCGACCAGCAGCCTGCGCACGCTACGCACCTGTTCGGGTCGGATACGTCCAAACCAGCGTGCCCACCACTGCGGTCGCGTTCCCACTGTCGATGACTCCCCGTTCCGTTGCTTGACCCCTCAGTAAAGGCGAGCAACTTCCATGCCCCGAAAGCCCTGCGAGCAAGGGCTATCTCCAAAGAGATAGCCCTTTTTCCGGATTGATATGATTTTCCCCATAGGAAATTATCTTCCTCAACAGGAAACAACGTCCCCCTGCCAACGCCACCTCTCTCGCCCTGAAAACAGGTGCGAAACAGCCAGGAAAGCCAGCATGACGGATAGACACAACACCGCTCCCGGCCGACTTCACAGCCTCCCGCGCTATCGCCAGCCGCTGCCTCGTGAAGCCGCCACCCGGCACATCGTGGTGATGCAATCGGCGGCCGCATGCGCGTCCTTTGTCGGCGAACTTGAACAGCCCCTGGTGCTGAACGGCGAGAACACCGACTTCGCCCAACGTCTGCACCGTGTACTGGTCAACGCGACCGTCGGCAGCCACCTCTACATCATGGGCGATGAGGCCTTTATCTGGCGCATCCACGGTCAGGCGCGCAGTGCCGGTCTGGAGGACGACGAGATCGACATCACCCGCTCGATCTGCGGCGCGCGCCGGGTCTATTGCGTGCACTGCGGGCTGACCCAGACGGCGGGGCCGGAGTCGGTTCTGACCTGCGTCGACTGTGAGGTCGGTCTGGAGGTTCGCGCACACTTTTCCCAACGCCTCGGGGCCTATCTCGGTGTCTGCGCCAACCCCGACCGGCCCCATGCCGGAGCCGGGTCATGAGCGCCGCCCTCAAGGTTCGAGTCAGTGCAGCCAGAATGCTCACCCCGGTGGTCCGCGAAATCACCCTGAAACCCTGCGCTGGCACTCTGCCGGGATTCTCTCCCGGCAGCCATGTGCAGGTGCACCTGCCGCTGGCCGAGGGCAAAGTGCGCAACGCCTATTCACTCACCAGCGACCCCGCGGACAACCGCCATTACCGCATCGCCGTGCGTCTGCAAGAAACCTCACGCGGCGGCTCACACTATCTGCACCGCCACGTCCGGATCGGCGACAGTCTGGAGATCTCGCCACCGGCCAATCTGTTCGCCCTGCACGCCACCGCCAGCCTGCACATCCTGATTGCCGGCGGCATCGGCATCACGCCGTTCATGGCCTACATCGCCGCCCTGGAACAGCGCCAGGCAAATGTCGAACTGCACTACCTGCATCGCCCGGGTCTGAGCGATGCCTACATCGAAGAGCTGCAACAGCGCCTGGGCTCGCGACTGCACACCTACAGCGCCCGCCCGGACCTGGGCCGTATCCTGCGCAGCCGGCCCCTGGGCAGCCACCTCTACACCTGTGGTCCACAACCGTTGCTCGACGCGGTCCGGCAACAGGCCAAGGCACTTGGCTGGCCGCAGAGCCGTGTGCACTGGGAAGCCTTCAGCGCCGCGCAACCGGGACAGCCCTTCGATCTGGAACTGGTGCGCAGCGGCCGGCACCTCAGGGTCGGCGCCGAACAAAGCCTGCTGGAAGCTTTGGAATCCGCCGGGCTACAAGTGCCCAACCTGTGCCGTGGCGGGGTCTGCGGCCAGTGCATGACCCGCCATGTGCACGGCGAAATCGAACACCGCGACCATTTCCTGAGCCCCGCCGAGCAGGCCGAGTTTCTCATGCCTTGTGTCTCTCGCGGCTGCGGCCCTTGCGTTTCGCTGGACCTTTAGGAGTCGACCATGACCATTCAATCGAGCCCCGTGCAGACCTACCGAGACACCTTCAGCTTTCGCAATAGCCCCACAGCCATCCGCCGTTTCCCCTTCCCCTTCACCGAGGACAGCTACCTGTATTCGGTGAACATCGAACCGGCGACGTCCCGTGATCCAGGTTCGATTTACCAGCATGGCTTCGACATCGACGAACACTACCGCTCGGAAATGGCCGAACGGGCGCTGGTGCTGGATCAGGACCCACGCCGCTACCTGGTGATGCCGCACATGCAAGTGGCGGCCTGGGATGCGCTGCAACTGCTCATGGAGAACCTCGCCGCCGATTATCCGCAGTGCTTCACGCTTGTGCGTGACGGTGACCATTGGCACTGGCGCAACCAGGTGCTGGAGATCGATCAGCGCTTTGTCTTCGGCGATGCCACGACCCTGCCCTGCGAGCCACTGGAGTTCATCACCCGTCAGGTCCAGGGCGATTTTGCCCTGCTCGATCAGCGCGATGGCGACCTGTTCATGGACGCCGGCATGGTCACCAGCCCGGCCGACTGGTCCCTGGCCTTCGACGCCGGCATGAGTTTCAAACAGTGGCATTCGCCAGTGCCCATGGCCCACCAGATGGGCGTGTTCGATCGCGCGCTGAAGTACCTGCTCAACCTGCAAGTGGGGCAGCCGGTGAGGCGCCTGAACTGGACCCTGACCATCAACCCGCGCCTGGACTCCTCCCCTGAGACCTTCCATGAATGGGGCGCCGACCGCGGCCGCGTCACGGCCGAGAACGTCGGGCAACAGGTTCATTTGCGGGTCGAGCTGCAAGTAATGGCCCGCCTGCCGCGCAGCAACGCGGTGATGTTCAGCATCCGCACCTACCTGATCAGCATGGACGAGCTGGTCAGCCAGCCCGGTTGGGGCTGCCGCCTGCACCGCGTGCTGCGCGACCTGCCCGAGCCGATCGCCGACTACAAGGGCATGAGCCGTTACCGACAGACCCTGGTCGAGTGGCTGAGCCGCTTCGACCCCGAGGCCTGATCTCTTTTCCCGTTTATCTCCCGACAAGGACCTTCACATGGCTCATTCATGGCGTATTTCTGCACTCGCCGAGCGGCACCGCGCGCTCGGCTCAAACCTGGAAGACTGGAACGGCATGGGCACTGCCTGGACCTACACCAGCGACCTGGCCGATCACCATCAGGCAATCCGCACCCGTGCCGGGCTGATGGACGTCTCCGGCCTGAAGAAAGTCCACTACGTCGGCCCGCACGCCGAGAGCCTGCTGCAATGGGCCACCACTCGCGACATCGCCAAGCTCTATCCCGGCAAATCGGTGTACGCCTCGATGCTCGACGAGGACGGCAAGTTCGTCGATGACTGCATCGTCTACCGCACCGGCCCCAACGCCTTCATGGTGGTCCATGGCGCGGGCAGTGGCCATGAAATGCTGGTGCGTTCGTCCCAGGGCCGGCAGGTGGCGGTGCTGTTCGACGACGACCTGCACGACTTGTCGTTGCAAGGGCCGCTGGCCGTGGACTTTCTCGCCGAGCACGTGCCCGGAATTCGTCAGCTGCCGTACTTTCATCACCTGCAAACCCGCCTGTTCGACCGCCCGGTGATGATCTCGCGCACCGGCTACACCGGCGAACGCGGCTACGAGATTTTCTGCAAGGCCGCCGATGCGCCGGCGCTGTGGGACGCCATCCTCGAACAGGGTGCGGGCCTGGGCATCATCCCTTGCGCCTTCACCGCTCTGGACTGGTTGCGGGTGGAAAGCTCGCTGATGTTCTTCCCCTACGACAACTCGCAGATGTACCCCTTCGCCGACCAGAAGGCCGGCGACACCCTCTGGGAAATGGGCCTGGACTTCACCGTATCCCCGGATAAACACGAGTTCCGTGGCGCCGAAGAGCACTTCCGGCTGCGCGGCCAGGAGCGCTTCAAGATCGCCGGGGTGCTGCTTGAAGGGGTCCGCGCCGCCGAGGCCGGCGACACCTTGTGGCAGGGCAACACGCAGGTCGGGGTGATCACCTGCGGCATGTATTCGCGCCTGAGCAAACGCTCCATGGCGATCGCCCGTATGAGCGTCGCCTGCTCCATTCCCGGCATTGCCCTGCAGGTGCGCGGCAGCCAGGAAAGTGCCGCCGTGATCCACGCCCTACCCTTCGACGACCCGGAAAAAACCAAGCGCACGGCCAAGGGCTGAGCCCTCATCCATTTGACCCAGCCACTTCATCAAGGGGACCTTCGATGGACACCTCCAACGAACATTACATTCTCAAGATCAACTGCCCGGCGGCGTCCGGCATCGTCGCCGCGATCACTACCTGCCTGGCCGGGCAGCAGTGCTATATCAGCGAGCTGGCGCAATTCGACGACGAGTTCACCGGGCAGTTTTTCATGCGCGCAGTCTTCCGTTTCAACACCGGCGTAACCGGTGATATCGGCGCCCTGCGTGAAGACCTGGGCGATCTGGCCGGCGGCTTCGACATGCAGTGGCAACTGTTCAGCTCAAGCCAGCCGACCCGGGTATTGCTGATGGTCAGCAAGTTCGACCACTGCCTGACCGACCTGCTGTACCGCCATCGCAAGGGCGAGATGGACATGCACATCACAGCGGTGGTCTCCAACCACCTGGACCTGCGGGCCATGGCCGAGCGTGAGGGCATCCGCTTCATCTACCTGCCGATCACCAAGGACAGCAAGGCCAGCCAGGAAGCCGAACTGATGCGCATCGTCGAGGACACTCAGACCGATCTGGTGGTGCTCGCCCGCTACATGCAGATTCTGTCCGACGGTCTGTGCCAGCAGCTGTCAGGGCGCGCCATCAATATCCACCACTCGTTCCTGCCCGGTTTCAAGGGCGCCAAACCCTATCACCAAGCCTACGACCGGGGCGTGAAGCTGATCGGCGCCACTGCCCACTACGTCACCAGCGACCTCGACGAGGGGCCGATCATCGAGCAGGAAATCCAGCGGGTCGACCATACCCACCTGCCCGACTCCCTGGTCGCCATCGGCCGCGACACCGAAACCGTCGCCCTTTCCAAAGCCCTGAAATACCACCTGGAACACCGGGTGTTCATCAACCAGGACAAGACAGTGATCTTTCACTGAGCGCGGCTGCTGTTTTTATCTGAAGCGCCGCTGCTGTTTTTATCTGATGCGTACATTACGAGGCACGATCATGACCTTACGCGTGGCAATCATCGGCGCCGGCCCTTGCGGCATGGCGCAACTTCGAGCCTTCCAGTCGGCCCGTGACCAGGGCGCCGACATCCCGGAGCTGGTGTGCTTCGAGAAGCAGAGCGACTGGGGTGGCATGTGGAATTACACCTGGCGCACCGGTCTGGACGAAAACGGCGAAGCGGTGCACGGCAGCATGTACCGCTACCTGTGGTCGAACGGACCGAAGGAATGTCTGGAGTTCGCCGACTACACCTTCGAGGAGCATTTCGGCCGCCCCATCGGCTCATACCCGCCACGAGAAGTACTCTGGGATTACATCAAGGGCCGGGTGGAAAAAGCCGGCGTCCGCGACTACATCCGCTTCAACAACGTGGTGCGCCAGGTGACCTTCGATGAGCGCAGCCAGCGCTTCACCCTGTGCGCCCATGACTACAACAGCGACACCCTCACCTGCGAAGAATTCGACTACGTGATCAACGCCTGCGGCCACTTCTCCACGCCGAAGGTGCCGTACTTCAAAGGCTTCGAACAGTTCGCCGGGCGTATTCTGCACGCCCATGATTTCCGCGAAGCGCTGGAGTTCAAGGGCAAGGACCTGTTGATCGTCGGCAGCAGCTATTCCGCCGAAGACATCGGTTCGCAATGCTACAAGTACGGCGCCCGCAGTATCACCAGTTGCTACCGCACCGCGCCCATGGGCTATGCCTGGCCAGCCAACTGGGAAGAGAAACCGCTGCTGCAGCGCCTGGAAAACAACCGCGCCTACTTTATCGATGGCAGCAGCAAACACATCGATGCGGTGATCCTGTGCACCGGTTACAAGCATCACTTCCCCTTCCTGCCGGACGAACTGAGCCTCAAGACCGACAACCGCCTGTGGCCGATGAACCTGTACAAAGGCGTGTTCTGGGAACCGAACCCGCGGCTGATCTACCTCGGCATGCAGGACCAGTGGTACTCCTTCAACATGTTCGACGCCCAGGCCTGGTATGCCCGCGATGTGATCCTCGGGCGCATCCCGCTGCCGAACCAGACCGAAATGGTCGCCGACAGTCTGCAATGGCATGAGCGGGAGCAAACGCTGGAAACCAACCAGCAGATGTTCGAATACCAGGGCGCCTACATCCAGCAGTTGGTGGATGCGACCGACTACCCGAATTTCGACATCGCCGCAGTCAACGAGACCTTCCTGCACTGGAAGCACGACAAGGCGGAAAACATCATGGGTTATCGCGACAAATCCTACCGATCGCTGATGACCGGGACCCAATCGCCGCCCCACCACACGCCGTGGCTGAATGCCCTGGACGACTCCATGGCGGCGTACCTCGGTGAACCGCCGGCTGCCATCAAGTCGGTCGGCTGACCCGGGAGCCTCATCATGAATGCACCTCGTGTTTCCCGCCCTTGGGAACCCGGACTGTTTGCCCGAGCCCCGGCCCTGGAGCGCTATCGGGTGGCCGTCGGTGGCCTGACTCTGGTTGCCTTGCAGCCCGGCGACAGCCTGCAAGTGATCGACATCGAAGGCCGGCAACCCTGCGATCTGCTGGCCGTGGACACAAGCGGTCGTAGCGCCCTGGCGGCCTGGTCGCTGAGCGGTTCGACGGCCTGCGGCTTTATCGCTGCACGGCTCGTCGAATCAACCTTGCAGGCTCGCAACATCAGCCAGGCCTTGCGCCGACGCGGGATTGATCCACAACACCTGCCCAGCGCCGCCTCACTCTGGGACGAGGACAGCCCCGCCGACTACAGCCGCCGCTTCGTCGCCAGCGATGAGCTGCTGGTGATCGTCGCCGCGCCCGCCGGGCCAACCGCCATCGACCGGCAGTACCGGCCCAGCGAACTGCGGCTACTGGTGACACGGGCCAACTCCTCGCCCTTGTTGCTCCCCGCCCTGCCCGAACCGCTGGGCGAGTTGCTCGACGAATTCACCATAGGCGCCGGCACCGCCCGCAGTTACACCGTCGGCAAAGGGCAGTATGTGCAGGTGCTGGACGTCGCCGGCCGACAATGCTCGGACTTCGTCGCCCTCGATCGGCGGGCGCTGGATCGCGGTCTGGAACTGGATCTGGACCAAACCGTCACCCGCACCCTGAACGGCAGCGCCTACCCCGCACCGGGGCTGTTCTCGAAGTTCTTCGACCGGCAGATGCAGCCGATGCTCGAGGTGGTGCGCGACACCGTCGGCCGCCACGATTCCTTCGCCCTGGCCTGCGCTGCGCGCTACTACGAAAGCCATGGCTACTTTGGGCACGACAACTGCAGCGACAACCTGAGCCGGGCCTTGGCGCCCCACGGGGTCGAGGCTCGCAGCGGCTGGCCGGCGATTAATTTGTTCTTCAACACCGGGATCGACGCCCACCAGCAGCTGACGCTGGACGAGCCCTGGTCGCGTCCCGGCGATTACGTGCTGCTGCGGGCCATGACCGATCTCCTGTGTGGCAGCACCTCGTGCCCGGACGACATCGACCCGGCCAACGGCTGGAATCCGACCGATATCCATATCCGCGTCTACAGCGAAAAGGAGCGTTTTTCCATCGCCATGAGCACTCGAACCACGGCCGATGCCGACCCGATCCTCACCCGTGAGTCAGCGTTCCACTCACGCACCAGCCGCTTGACCGGCAGCTTTACGGACTACCGCAACTGGTGGCTACCCCTGCGTTACGACGGCTATGGCGCGGTCGAGGAATACCTCGGTTGCCGCGAACGCGTCGCTGTGATGGACCTGACCGCCCTGCGCAAATTCGAAATCATCGGCCCCGATGCCGAAGCCTTGCTGCAGTACTGCCTGACTCGCGACGTGCGACGCCTGGCGGTCGGTCAAGTGGTGTACTCGGCGATGTGCCACGAACACGGCGGCATGCTCGACGACGGCACCCTGCTGCGCCTGGGGCCAGACAATTTCCGCTGGATCTGCGGCGAGGACTACGCCGGGGTCTGGCTGCGCGAACAGGCGCAAAAGCTCGGCATGAAGGTCTGGGTCAAGTCCGCCAGCGAACAAATCCACAACCTGGCGCTCCAGGGTCCCCTGAGCCGTGAGCTACTCAAGCAGATGGTCTGGACCCCGCCTACCCAACCAAGTCTGGAAACCCTGGGCTGGTTCCGTTTTCTGGTGGGCCGACTGGACGGTTACGACGGCTGCCCGCTGATGATTTCCCGCACCGGCTACACCGGCGAACTGGGCTATGAAGTCTGGTGCCAGCCCGAGGATGCCGGGCAGGTCTGGGACCGGATCTGGCAGCTCGGCCAACCCTTGGGCCTGGTGCCTCTGGGCCTGGAAGCCCTGGACATGTTGCGCATCGAAGCCGGGCTGATTTTCGCCGGTTACGAATTCAACGACCAGACCGATCCCTTCGAAGCCGGCATCGGTTTTTCCGTGCCGCTGAAAAATAAAACCGATGACTTCATCGGTCGCGAGGCCCTGCTGCGCCGCAGCGCCCATCCCGGTCACAAGCTGGTGGGCCTGCAATTGAGCGGTAACGAAGGCGCACACCACGGTGACCCGGTGTACCGCGGCCGGGCCCAGGTCGGGGTGATTACCAGTGCCTGCCGCTCGCCCCTGCTGGCCAGCAACATCGCGCTGTGCCGGGTGGACGTGGCCTGCGCCGACGTCGGCACGGAGTTGGAGATCGGCAAAGTCGATGGCCTGCAGAAGCGCATCAGCGCCAGGGTCACCGCGGCGATTTTCTACGACCCGGACAAGAGCCGGGTCCGCAGTTGATCGACCTCATGAGCACGTGCGCCACCTGACTTTGACTGCCCCACTACAACTCTACTCAGACATGGGATTACGAAGATGGAAGCGACTACGTTCGAGACCGTACCGCAGGCCGCCAGCTCAGTCGGCAGCCTGCACCGCAAGATCGATTGGCGCGGGGCTTTCTGGGTCGCCAGTGGCGTGCCCGCCCTGGTGCTGTTTTCTATCGGCGCGATTGCCGCCACCGTGGGCAAACCGGCGTGGATCGTCTGGATCGTGTCGATCCTGTTCGGGTTTATCCAGGCCTTCACCTACGCCGAAATCGCCGGTCTGTTTCCCCACAAGTCCGGCGGCGCCTCGGTCTACGGCGCAGTCGCCTGGGTGCGCTACAGCAAGCTGATCGCACCGGTCTCTGTGTGGTGCAACTGGCTGGCGTGGTCACCGGTGCTGTCCATCGGCTCGGGGCTGGCGGCCGGTTACATCCTCACCGCACTCTTCCCCGCCGACGCCGTGATCAACACCTGGCAACTGACCCTGCTTGACCTGGGCTGGATCAAGAGTGGCCTGTCGTTGCGCATCAACGCGACGTTTGCCATCGGCCTGTTGATCCTGCTGGCGGTATTCGCCGTGCAGCATGGCGGCATCCTGCGCTCGGCACGCCTGACCCTGGTGCTCGGTGTGACCTCGCTGATTCCCTTGCTGCTGGTTGGCGTGGTGCCCTTGTTGACTGGGGATGCAGCCCAGGCCAACTTTCTGCCGCTGTATCCCTTGGCCCATGACGCAGCCGGGCAAGTGATCGACGGCCCTTGGGACATTTCCGGCTGGTCACTGATGGCCGGCGGCCTGTTCATGGCTGCGTGGTCGACCTACGGTTTCGAAACCGCAGTGTGTTACACCCGGGAATTCAAGGACCCCAAGCGTGACACCTTCAAGGCGATCTTCTATGCCGGCCTGCTATGTATTCTGGTATTCACGCTCGTACCGCTGGCATTTCAGGGCAGCCTGGGCCTCGGTCAGTTGGTGACACCGGCGGTGCTGGACGCCAGCGGCGTGGTGGTTTCGCCGGCGGTCTACAGCGGTCTGTTGTCACCGGCAATCTACAGTGGCATGGGCGTCGGCCAGGTCATGGCGGACAGCATCGGCGGCGGCAAGCTGGTGGCCAACATCGTGCTGATCATGCTGATCCTGGCTACGCTGCTGGCGATCATGACCTCGATGTCCGGCTCGTCGCGCACCCTGTATCAGGCGTCCGTGGATGGCTGGTTGCCGAAATATCTGGGCCGCACCAACGAACACGGCGCGCCCACTGCAGCCATGTGGACCGACCTGTCATTCAACCTGCTGCTGTTGCTGATGTCCGACTATGTATTCGTGCTCGCCGCGTCCAACGTCAGCTACATCATCTTCAACTTCCTCAACCTCAATGCCGGCTGGATCCATCGACTGGACCGCCCCGACTGGGTGCGCCCGTACAAGGCTCCGACCATCCTCCTGGCGGCCGGTGGTGTACTGAGCTTCGTCAATCTGGCGTGCATGGGTCTGGGGGCCGATATCTGGGGCGCAGGGACTCTGGTGACCGGTCTGTTGCTGGCACTGTTGATCATCCCGGTGTTCTGCTACCGCCATTACGTACAGGACAAGGGCCGCTTCCCCGAGGCCATGCTAAGTGACCTGTACGTGGAGTCCGGTGCAGAGCTGAAACGCGCCGGCTGGTTACCCTATGCCACCCTGATCGCAGGTGTACTGGTGGTGTACGCTTGCCACCGACTGGTAACCTGAGCCCTTGGTTTCATGTTTCTAATGGACCATCGAGGCGCTACGGCGTCTCGATGATCACCTCGATGCTCTTTCAATGACGGTGACGCATTTGAACAGCAGTACCCCATCACTGGCCCGTGATATCGACGGCAAAGCCATTGCCGCCCGGGTCCTGGAAGAAGTCCGCCAAGATCTTCTGGTCCTGGCCGGCCAGCAGATTTATCCCGCATTAGCGGTCCTGTTGATCGGCGACGACCCGGCCAGCCATGTCTACGTGCGCAATAAACTGTTGCGGGCCAAGGAAGTCGGGATTCGCTCCCTCGAACACCGTTTGCCGGACACCGCCAGCCAGGCGCAAGTGCTGGAGGTGATTGCGCAACTGAACGCCGACGCCACGGTGAACGGCATTCTGGTGCAACTGCCCTTGCCGGCCCATATCGACGAGGCGGCAGTGATCCATGCCATCGACCCGATCAAGGACGTAGACGGTTTTCATCGCGAAAACGTTGGCGGGCTGGTGCAAGGCATGGAGGTACTGACCCCGTGTACGCCTAGCGGCTGCATGCGCTTGTTACAGGAGACCTGCGGTGATTTGAGCGGCTTGCATGCGGTGGTCATTGGCCGTTCGAACATTGTCGGCAAACCGATGGCAACCTTGCTGCTACAGGCCCACTGTTCAGTCAGCGTGGTGCACTCGCGCAGCGTCGATGCCCCGGCGCTGTGCCGACTGGCGGATATCGTCGTTGCGGCGGCGGGTCGTCCAAAGCTGATCGACGCCAGTTGGCTCAAGCCTGGGGCGGTGGTGATCGATGTCGGGATCAATCGCATCACTGACGAGTCCGGCAGCCATCTGGTGGGCGATGTCGACTACGCCAGTGCGCGCACTGTCGCCAGCGCGATCACGCCGGTCCCCGGTGGCGTCGGCCCGATGACCATTGCCTATCTGCTGAAGAACACCCTGATCGCCAGCCAGTTGCAGCGCGTCGCCGCGGCGCGCAAGGGAAAGTCGATCAGTGATGCCGCGTTGCGCTGAGTACAACGAAAACGGCCCACTCGAAGGTGGGCCGTGTCGATCAACAACAGCGATTAGTGGTTGTAAGCACGCTCATTATGCTCGGCCAGATCCAGCCCCATGTCCTCCACCGACTCATCGGCGCGCAAGCCGATCACGGCGTTGATCACCTTGAGAATGACCCAGCTGATGGCAAAGCAGTAAACCGTCGTCAGCAGCACGCCCTTGATTTGCGCCACGACCTGAGCGCCCATGGTCACGCCTTCGACCAACCCGCCCAGGGACGGTACGCAGAACACCCCCGTCAGCACCGCACCGATCATCCCGCCGATGCCGTGCAAGCCGAACACATCGAGGCTGTCGTCATAACCGAAGCGACGCTTGAGCACAGTGACGCTCAGGTAGCAGAACACCCCGCACAACAGACCAATGGCCAGTGCCCCACCAACGCCGACATACGCACATGCTGGAGTGATACCGACCAGACCGGCCAAGGCACCGCTGGCCAGGCCCAGAGCGCTGGGTTTGCCGACCTTGAACCACTCGGTGAACATCCAGCCGAGAATCCCGGCGCAAGCCCCCAGTTGGGTGTTGAGCATGACGATACCGGAGGTGCCATTGAGACCGCCGCCGGAACCGATATTGAAGCCGAACCAGCCGACCCAGAGCATCGCCGCGCCAGCCATGGTCAGGCTCAGGTTATGGGCTGGCATCGGAGTATTCTGGTAGCCCTTGCGCTTGCCGAGCATCAGGCAAGCAGCCAGCGCAGCGACACCGGCATTGATATGCACCGCAGTGCCGCCGGCAAAATCCAGCACGCCCCAGTTATGCATCAAGGCGCCCGAACCGCCCCAGACCATGTGGGCCACGGGGGCATACACCAGAGTGAACCACAACGCCATGAACCACAGCGCCGCCGAGAACTTCATGCGTTCGGCGAACGCCCCGGCGATCAGCGCCGGGGTGATGATGGCGAAGGTCATCTGGAAGGTCACGAACACCCCTTCCGGAATATCGCCCACCAGGCTGGCGGGGGTCATGCCCGCCAGAAAGGCCCGGCTCAGCCCGCCGACAAAACTGTTGAACGTCACCTGCCCCTCGACCATACCGGTGCTGTCGACCACCATGCTGTAGCCATAGATCACCCACAGAACGCCCACCAGGCCGGCGACGCCGAAGCACTGGGTAAACAGCGAGAGCATGTTTTTTGCGCGGACCAGACCACCGTAAAACAACGCGAGGCCCGGCAGACACATGAACAGCACCAGCACCGCCGCCGTCACCATCCAGGCAGTGCTGCCGGTGTTCAAGGTCGGCGTGTCGGCCGCCTGTGCCAGCGGCGCGAGCGTGCTGGCAGCCAATAAGACAAGAAGGGATTTGCCGAGAAGACGATTGACCATGTTCAAAGCTCCTGCAAATGAATGGAAAGTGCCTGGCAGTGAGCAATTGTTATTTCATGGGCCTCTTGGCGGGCCCCTCTAACTGATCGTTCCCACGCCCCTGCGTGGGAACGAACGTCATCTCAGTAACCGGAACCTGAACCGGGAACCCAGTTGGTCCCCGCCAGCGGTACCCGGGCCATGGCGGCCGACTCCACTGTCAGTGCCACCAGATCCTCGGGGTCGAGGTTGTGCAGGTGCGACTTGCCGCAGGCCCGGGCCATGGTCTGGGCTTCCAGCACCAGCACCCGCAGGTAGTTGGCCAGACGCCGACCGCCTTCCACCGGGTCGAGGCGCTTGGACAGCTCCGGGTCCTGAGTGGTGATCCCAGCCGGGTCTCGGCCATTCTGCCAGTCGTCGTAAAACCCGGCGGCCGAGCCGATTTTTTTCAGTTCCTCGTCCAGGCGTGGATGGTTGTCGCCCAGCGCGATCAGCGCCGCCGTACCGATAGCCACCGCATCCGCACCCAATGCCATCGCCTTGGCCACGTCGGCACCATTACGAATCCCGCCGGAGACAATCAGCTGCACCTTGCGATGCATGCCCATCTCTTGCAAAGCTTGTACCGCCTGTGGGATGGCCGACAGAATCGGGATTCCCACGTGTTCGATAAATACTTCCTGGGTCGCCGCAGTGCCGCCTTGCATGCCGTCGAGCACAATCACATCGGCCCCGGCCTTTACCGCCAACTTGACGTCGTAGTACGGCCGACTGGCGCCGATTTTCACGTAGATGGGTTTTTCCCAATCGGTGATTTCCCGCAGCTCGGCAATCTTGATTGCCAGATCATCCGGCCCGGTCCAGTCCGGGTGACGGCAAGCGCTGCGCTGGTCGACACCGATCGGCAAGGTGCGCATACCGGCCACCCGCTCGGTGACTTTCATACCCAGCAACATACCGCCGCCACCGGGTTTGGCGCCCTGCCCCAAGACAATTTCAATGGCATCGGCCTTGCGCAGGTCATCCGGGTTCATTCCGTAGCGCGACGGTAGGTACTGATAGACCAGATGCTGTGACTGACCGCGCTCTTCCGGGGTCATGCCGCCGTCACCGGTGGTGGTGCTGGTGCCGGCGATGGTCGCGCCACGGCCCAGGGCTTCCTTGGCATTGGCCGACAAGGCGCCGAAACTCATGCCGGCGATGGTCACCGGAATCTTCAGGTGGATCGGCTTTTTGGCGAAGCGGTTGCCGAGGATCACATCGGTGCCGCACTTTTCCCGATAGCCTTCGAGCGGGTAGCGCGAAACGCTGGCGCCGAGCAGCAACAAGTCATCGAAATGCGGCAACTTGCGTTTAGTGCCGCCGCCGCGAATGTCGTAGATGCCGGTCTCGGCAGCACGCTGGATTTCCTGGATAGTCAGGCGGTCGAAGGTGGCTGACTCGCGCAGCACTGGAGGGGCTGCTTTTTGGCTAATAGGGTCGCTCATATCTGTTCTCCTCGCGCGGATCAGTACGCGGACGCGTTATCGACTTTGAAGTTGTACAGCTGACGGGCCGAGCCGTAGCGCTTGAAGTCAGCCGCCTTGTAGTCAAAACCGGCACGGTTCAGCAGCCCTTGCAGCTCTTCCAGATGCTCGGAGCGCATCTCTTTCTCGATGCAGTCCGAGCCCAGGGACTCGACGGTGCCCCTCACGTAGATATGGGTCTCGTACAACGAATCGCCCAGCGCATCGCCGGCGTCGCCGCAGACCACCAGACGACCGGCCTGCCCCATGAAACAGCTCATGTGACCAATGCTGCCGCCGACCACAATGTCGATACCCTTCATGGAAATCCCGCAACGCGCCCCGGCGTCGCCTTCAATCACCAGCAAGCCGCCATGGGCCGTGGCACCGGCCGCCTGAGAGGCGCTGCCTTTGACCCGGACGTAGCCGGACATCATGTTCTCGGCGCAACCAACACCGACGTTGCCGTGGACAGTGATCGAGGCCTTTTGATTCATCCCCGCGCAGTAGTAACCGGCGTGGCCCTGAATATCGATGGACACCGCTTCATTCACCCCGACCGCGAGGTTGTGCTTGCCATTGGAATGGGTCACCACCCACTCGCGGTCCTGAACGTTGTTGACCTGGTCGTGCAGCGCCTGATTGAGGTCGCGCACCGAGGCAGTGGAAAGATCGATGGTTTTCATGTGTGCGCTCCTTAAGCTGACTCGCGTTCCCAGATGTACAGGGTGGCTGGTGCCGGCTCCCAAATCCTGGCGTGTTCAATCCCCGGCAAACTCGACAGGGCCTGGTATTCGGAAGCCATGGCGACGTAGTCATCGGTCTCGGCGAGGATCGCCGGCTTGCAGGCGACCGGGTCGCGGATCACCGCGAAACCGTTGCGGGTGCCGATGGCGAAGGTGAAGAAACCGTCCAGATCCTCCAGCGAATGATCCAGCGCCTCTTTCAGCGAGTCGCCCTGCTGCAGGCGCCAGGTCAGATAGCCGGCGGCCACTTCGGTGTCGTTGTCGGTTTCGAAGTGGATACCTTCGCGCTTGAGTTCCTGACGCAGGCGGAAGTGATTGGACAGCGAGCCGTTGTGCACCAGGCACAGGTCGGCGCCGGTGGAAAACGGGTGGCTGCCTTCCATGGTCACTGCGCTTTCAGTGGCCATCCGGGTGTGCCCGATGATGTGGCTGCCCTTCATACCGGCCAGGCCGAAACGTTGGGAAATTTCCTGAGGCAAGCCCATGCCCTTGAGAATTTCGATGCTCTGGCCGGCGCTCATGATGCGCACGCTCGGCGCCAGTTCGGCGAGGGCCAGACGTACCAGGGCTTCCTCGGCGTTGACTTTGAGCACTGCGGCGCTGGCGTTCTGGAACCAGTCCAGCGAACAGCCAAGGCGCCCTTCCAGTTCGCTCATCAGGGCTTTCCAATCGAAGCCTTCGGTGGTCGCCTGCAGGGTCAGCTTGACCCAGCCATCCGCCACTTCATCACCATATATGGCGAAGCCGGCACTGTCCGGGCCACGATCGGTCATGGCCTGCAACATCGGTTCGAAGAGCTTGCCGAGCCGGGATTCCAGCTGCGGATTTTTCAGGTACAGACCTACGATTCCACACATATCAAGTCTCCTTCGGAGGCAGTGAACGCCCGACGCCGTGCCGAGTGCCCGAATGGTTGTCAAAGTGCACAGTCAGAAAAATTCGGTGTAGCGCTGGATCTCCCAATCGGAGACGTGACGGCTGTATTCCACCCATTCCATGCGCTTGAGCTTGATGAACTCGCCAACGATCTGCGGGCCCAGCACCTCGGCGAACAGCGGGTCGGCTTCCAGGGCGTCGCAGGCTTCCTTGAGGGATTGCGGCAGGGTCTTGATGCCCCGCGCAGCGATCTGTTCAAGGCTCAGGCTGTAGAGGTTTTCGTTGCAGACGTGGTCGATTTCCAGCTGACGGTCGATGCCGTCCAGGCCGGCGGCGATGATCGCGGCGCTGACCAGGTAGGGATTGCAACCGGCGTCCGGTAGGCGGAATTCGAGGCGGCCGTAAGGCACCCGAACCATTGCTGAGCGGTTGTTGGCGCCGAAGGCAATAAAGGCTGGCGCCCAGGTCGCGCCGGACAACGAGTTGCCGACCACCAGACGCTTGTAGGAGTTGACCGTCGGCGCGGCGAAGGCACAGAGCGCCGGGCCATGGGCGAGCAAACCGGCAGCGAAGTGATAAGCCATTTTCGACAGGCCCATGCCGCTCGGGTCGCTGGCGTCATGGAACAGATTCTTGTTGTCGGCGCTGCTGATCGACAGGTGAAAGTGCATGCCGTTGCCAGCGCGCTTGGGATCCGGCTTGGGCATGAACGAACAGATCATCCCCAGGTCATTGGCGATCTCGCCGGCGGCCATGCGGAAGAAGGTGAAGCGATCCGCCGAGGTCATGGCGTCGCTGTAGGTGTAGTTGATCTCGAACTGGCCGTTGGCGTCCTCGTGGTCGATTTGATAGACCTCGAAATCCACCTGCTGCAAGGCTTCGGTCAGCCGTTCGAGAAACACCCGGGAACGGGACAGGCCTTTGTAGTCGTAGCAAGGCTTGTCGAGGTTGTCGCTTGGGTCGACCAGTTGCAGCTTGCCGCTCTCATCGCGGCGCATCAGGTTGAACTCGGGCTCCAGACCGGTGTTGAGGGTCCAGCCCTTCTCCTCCAGGCGCCGCACCTGCTGTTGCAGCACATAGCGGCTGTCATACGGATGGGGTTTGCCGTCGACGTGACCGATGCACACCACCCGCCCATATCCCGGCTGCCAGGGCACCGGAGTCAGGGTCGACAAGTCGCCGCGGGCCATGAAGTCCGGTCCGTGGGGCTCCATCCCCATGCCGCTGATCGCGAACCCGGCAAAACCTGCCCCTTCCTCGGCCACCGCCTTGAGCCCACAGATCGGCACCGACTTGGTTTTTGCCGCACCGTGAATATCGACAAACTGCGCAAGCACGTACTTGATCCCGTGCTTGTCGATGATGCGCTGGGTTTCTGCTGGCAACATTGCTCGTCACTCCTCGCGAAAGGCAAAACAATTGTGGGTGGGCCTTAAGTTCTTTTTATTCCTAAAAAGAAAGTTAGTTTCCCAATAGGAATGCAAAGCCCTTGCCAGATTCGCGAGTGAAACGTCGATGCGCCGCAAAAGGCGCTTTTGTGCTGTATATATGGGAAAATTCTTTTCCCTGTGGGAATACCGCCGAATACCCGCGAGCCAAGACCCGCGATTTGCACTTTCTCAGTGCGAAACTAATATTACTGAACGGAAATCGTGCAGGACCTGATGACTATGTCGACCGAAACCGCCCCGCGCCTCAAGCTTGAGCAATACCTGGGAATGCAGATCAAGCGTCAGCGCCAGGCCCAGGATCTGAAACTGTCCGACGTGGCCAAAATTGCCGATATCAGCCAGGGCATGTTGAGCAAGATCGAAAACGCCCAGGTCTCCACCAGCCTCGATACCCTGAGCCGTCTGTGCGACGTGCTCGGCTTGCCGCTGTCCAAGTTGTTCAGCGAATACGACCAGCAAGGCGGCAGTGCGCTGCTGGTCAAGGCCGACCAGGGCATGGAAGTGGTGCGCCGCGGGACCGAGAAAGGTCATACCTACCATTTGCTCAACCACACCCGTGGGCCGAAGAAGAGCTTCGAGGCCTACATGGTCAGCATGGATGATGCCAGCGAGGAGTTTCCGACCTTCTCCCACCCAGGCACCGAATTCCTCCACCTGCTCGAAGGTGAATTGATCTATCGCCACGGCAACCAGCTGTACCGCATGGAGGCCGGTGACAGCCTGACGTTCGAAGGGGAAATCCCCCACGGCCCCGAACAACTGGTGCAAGTGCCGATCCGTCTGCTGTCGATCATGAATTACGGCAACGACAAAGAATAACGCCCCGCCTCCTCCCGCTTTGCCCCTGCCTTGAGGCCGACCCCGTCGGCCTCAAGTTATTTCCTGCCAATTAAAAAACTTTCACAAAATATCTGGACGCGGCGCGGGCATTCCCCTATAAAGCCAACTTCAGGAATATTTTATTCCCCATAAGAAAACTCGCTCATGGATGAGACCGCTGTCCGCTGATGTTTTTTTTCGCCCTGCGATGAGCTGCCGCCATCTTCCCGAGGACGTGTCATGCAACACGAAAAAAACCATTTCATTATCAAGATCACCTGCCCCGCGGTGTCCGGCATTGTCGCCGCCGTCACCACGTACCTGGCGGACAACGGATGCTACATCGGGGAGATGGCGCAATTCGACGACGATTTCAGCGGCCGGTTTTTCATGCGCGCGGTATTCCGTTTCAACGACGGTTTTCAGGGTGATATGCAACAGATCAAGGACGGCTTCAGTGACGTCGCCAGCGCTTTCGACATGAGCTGGGAGCTGCACGATACCCGCGAGCCGATGCGCGTGTTGCTGATGGTCAGCAAGTTCGACCACTGCCTGACCGACCTGCTGTACCGCTATCACAAGGGCGAGATGGACATGACCATCACCGCCATCGTTTCCAACCACCTTGACCTGCGCCCCATGGCCGAACGCGAGGGCATCCGCTTCATCTACCTCCCCGTGAACAAAGACACCAAGGCCCGGCAGGAAGCCGAGTTGATGAAGATCGTCGACGACACCGGCACCGAACTGGTGGTCCTGGCGCGCTACATGCAGATCCTCTCCGATGACCTGTGCAAGCAACTCTCGGGCCGGGCGATCAACATTCACCACTCTTTCCTCCCAGGCTTCAAGGGCGCCAAGCCTTATCACCAGGCCTACCAGCGCGGCGTGAAGCTGATTGGCGCCACCGCCCACTACGTCACAAGCGATCTCGACGAAGGGCCGATCATCGAGCAGGAAGTGCAGCGCGTCGACCACGTCTACCTGCCCGACGACCTGGTGGCCACCGGTCGCGACACCGAAACCGTGGCCCTGTCCAAGGCGGTCAAGTACCACCTGGAACACCGGGTTTTCCTCAACCAGGACAGAACGGTGATCTTCCGGTGAACGCGCCCAGACTGATTGACGGCAAAGCCGCCGCTGCCCGCGTGCTGGAACAGGTCCGCGAGGACGTGGCGAACCTGCGCGAGCGTGACATCCAACCGGCCCTGGCGGTGATTCTGGTGGGCAGCGACCCGGCCAGCCAGGTCTACGTGCGCAACAAAATCCTGCGCGCCAAAGAGGTGGGCATCCGTTCCCTGGAACATCGCCTGACGAGCGATACAAGTACTGAACAACTGCTCAACCTGATTGCCGGCCTGAATGCCGACCACTCGATCAACGGCATTCTCTTGCAACTGCCGTTGCCAGCCCATATCGACGAATTACGCGCCTTGCAGGCCATCGATCCGGGCAAGGACGTCGACGGTTTTCACAGTGAAAACGTCGGTGGCCTCAGCCAGGGTCGCGAGGTACTCGCGCCCTGCACCCCCAGCGGCTGCCTGTACTTGCTGGAGCAAACCTGCGGCGATCTGCGGGGCAAGCACGCGGTGGTCATCGGCCGCTCGAACATCGTCGGTAAACCCATGGCGGCATTGTTGTTGCAGGCCGACTGCTCAGTGACCGTGCTGCACTCGCGCAGCCTCGATGCGCAAGCCTTGTGCCGCCAGGCGGATATCGTCATCGCCGCCGTGGGCCGACCACGGCTGATCGACGCCAACTGGCTCAAGCCCGGCGCGGTGGTGATCGACGTCGGTATTAACCGCATCGACGATCAGGGTCGCAGCCGGCTGGTGGGCGACGTCGACTTCGACAGCGCTCTGACCCAAGTCGCAGCCATCACTCCGGTACCCGGCGGTGTCGGGCCGATGACCATCGCCTTTCTGATGAAAAACACCGTGACCGCGGCCCTTATGCAACACCAGGCCCAACGCAGCCAATCGGAGGCCGTATGCCATTCAATCTATTGAAGTACGGGCTGAGTTCGGAATACCCGGTCGAGGTGGACTTGCCGCCGCCCCGGGAACTCAAACCGAGCTATGACGTGGTGATCATCGGTGCCGGCGGCCATGGCCTGGCCACCGCTTATTACCTGGCCAAGTACCACGGCATCAGCAATATCGCAGTGCTGGAGAAATCCTACCTGGGCGGCGGCAATACCGCGCGCAACACTGCGGTGATCCGCTCCAACTACCTGACCAGCGAAGGCGTGCGCTTTTATGCCGAGTCGGTGCGGATGTTCCAGGCGCTGTCCAACGAATTCGACTTCAACATCATGTACTCCGAGCGCGGCCAACTGACCCTGGCCCACACCGATGCCACCGTGCGTTCGTTCCGCCAACGCGCCGAGGTCAACAAACACTTCGGCGGACGCACCGAGATGATCGACCGCCAGCAGATCCGTGAGCTGGTGCCCAGCCTCAATCTCGACCCCGGGCACTTGCCGGTGCTCGCTGGTCTCTGGCATATCGACGGTGCCACCGCACGCCACGACGCGGTGGCTTGGGGCTACGCCAAGCAGGCGGCCAAACGCGGCGTGGAAATCCACCAGCTCACCGAAGTCCAGGACCTGGTGATCGAGAACGGCGCCATCACCGCGGTCAAGACCAATCGCGGCACCATAAAATGCGGTTGCGCAGTACAGGCGATTGCCGGGCACAGCTCCTTGCTGATGGCCAAGGCCGGGATCCGTTCGCCGATCCAGACCTTCCCCCTGCAAGCGATGGTCACCCAGCCGTTCAAACCTTTTCTCGATCCGCTGGTGAGCTCCTCGGCCCTGCACTGCTACGTGCAGCAGACCAGCCGGGGCGAAGTGGTGTTCGGCGGTGGCTCCGACCCCTATCCGCTGTTCAATACGCGCTCCACGCTCGATTTGAAGGAAAGCCTGCTGGCCCACGCCATCGAGATGTTCCCGTTCCTGGCCAACGCCAAACTGATGCGCCAATGGGCCGGCATCACCGACATGACCCCGGACTACAGCCCGATCATGGGCCTGTCGCCGGTGAAAAATTACTACCTCGACGCTGGCTGGGGCACCTGGGGCTTCAAGGCCACGCCGATCTGCGGCAAGACCATGGCTGAGCTGGTCGCCAGCGGCGGCAAGGTGCCGGAGCTGATCAAGCCATTCGGCCTCGAGCGCTTCTCGACCTTCCAGCAAGTCAACGAAATGGGCGCCACAGCGGCCAGTCACTGACGGAGAGCGGACTATGAAAATCATGAATTGCCCGCTCAACGGGCCACGCAATATCAGCGAGTTCACCTATGGCGGTGAGTTCAAGCCCATGCCCGATCCGGTGACGTGCAGCGACGCCGAATGGGCCGACTACGTGTTCAACACCGACAACCTCGCCGGCGTGGTGCGCGAGTGGTGGATGCACACGCCGTCCAGTTACTGGTTTCTGGCGGAGCGCCACACCGTCAGCGATGAAATCCTGCGCACCTTCGGCCCCAAGGAACTCTTCACCACCCGTGTCGAATTCAGCGCAGCCGCCAAGGAGATCGCAGGATGAACCGTCTACCCGCCCCCATGGGCCTGCTGATCGACCGTAATCAGCCTCTCGATTTCAGTTTCGACGGCCAGCGCTATCAGGGCTTGCAAGGCGACAGCATCGCCAGCGCCCTGTTGGCCAACGGGCGTTTCCTGATCTCCCGTTCGTTCAAATATCATCGCCCGCGCGGCCCGCTGACCATGGCCGGCCAGGATGCCAACAGCCTGGTGCAACTGCCCGAGGAACCCAACGTTCTGGCCGACGCCCACGCATTGTCCGCAGGCTTGCAGGTCAGCGCACAGAACGTCAACGGCTCGCTGGATAACGACCGCGATGCCTACTTGGGCAAGTTCTCCAAATTCATGCCAGTGGGCTTCTACTACCGCTCGTTCTACAAGCCCAAGGGCATGTGGAAGGTCTGGGAACCGATCATTCGCAAGAAGGCCGGCCTCGGTGTGCTCGACCTGAAGTTCCAGCCCGAGTACTACGATAAGGCCTACCTGTTCACCGATCTGGCAGTGATCGGCGCGGGACCCGCCGGCCTTCACGCGGCCCTGACCGCGGCCAATGCCGGGGCCAAAGTCCTGCTGATCGAGCAGCAGCCAATTCTCGGCGGTTCGCTGACCTACGCCCGCTTTGACATCGCGGGCAAAAGGGCTGAAACCTTGCGTCGCGAGCTGTTGGCTGCGGTGGAACAACACACCAATATCCAGATCCTGACCCAGGCCACCTGCAACGCCTGGTTCACCGACAACTACCTGCCAGTGATTCAGGGCAAACGTATGTACAAGGTGCGCGCCCTCCAATGCCTGGTGTGCAGCGGCTCCTTCGATCAGCCGGTGATCTTTCGCAACAATGACCTGCCCGGCGTGATGCTGACCAGCGCCGCGCAACGGCTGATGAAGCTGTATGCGGTAAAACCCGGTAAACGCGCGGTGGTACTGACCGGCAACGATGACGGTTATCTCGCCGCCCTCGACCTGCATGACCAGGGCGTGGAAGTGCTTGCCCTGGTCGATCTGCGTAATGCGCCTGGAGATGAATCCCTGTTGCGGGCGCTGGCACAACGCAAGATCCCTTGCCAGAGCAACAGCACGGTATATGAAGCCCTGCACGAGAAGGGTATGCGTCATATCAACGGCGTCGACGTGCGCAAGATCACCGCCCAAGGTCAGGTTGCCACCAGCGGGCAACGCCTGGACTGCGACTTGCTGTGTATGTCCGCCGGTTACATGCCGGTCTATCAATTGCTGTGTCAGGCGGGCGGCAAACTGGCCTACGACGACCAGCGTGCCGAGTTCACCTTGAGTGGCCTGCCGAAAAACCTCACGGTCTCAGGCTCCGTCAATGGTCGTCACCATCTGGACAATGTGATCGCCGACGGAGTAAATGCTGGTGCCGACGCCGCGCTCGCGCTGGGCCTGTTGGTCGGAACCCAACGCGCCCCGTCCAGCAACGAGGCTCGGGTCAACTTCAACTGGCCAATCTTCCCCCACCCCAAGGGCAAGGATTTCGTTGACTTCGACGAGGACCTCCAAGTCGCCGATATCGTCAACGCGACGAAAATCGGCTACCGCGACGTGCAACTGGTCAAGCGCTACTCCACCGTCGGCATGGGCCCATCTCAGGGCCGCCACTCGGCTTTGCCGACCGCGCGCCTGGTGGCCTGGGCGACCCAACGCAACATCAGCGAAACCGGGGTCACCACGGCGCGACCGCCCTTCGTCGCGGAGAAACTGGCCCATGTCGCCGGCCGCGCCTTCGACCCGTACCGGCAGACGCCGATGCATGCCCGCCATCTGCAAGTCGGGGCGAAGATGATGCCCGCCGGCATCTGGCAGCGCCCGGCCTACTACGGTAGCGCCAAGGATCGCGAACAGTGCATGCAGGCCGAAGCCCTGCACGTGCGCAACAAGGTCGGCATCATCGACGTCTCGACCCTGGGCGGCCTGGATGTACGCGGCCCGGATGCCGCCGAGCTGCTCAACCGGATGTACACCTTTGCCTTCCTCAAGCAACCGATCGGCCGTTCCCGATATGCGCTGATGACCAACGAACACGGGGTGGTGATCGACGACGGGGTCTGCGCGCGGTTTGCCGAGAACCACTTTTACGTCACTGCCACCACCAGCGGCGTCGATCGGATCTATCAGCAAATGCTCAAGTGGAACGCGCAATGGCGCCTGGACGTGGATGTCGCCAACGTCACCGCAGCCATTTGCGCGGTCAACGTCGCCGGCCCCGACTCGCGCAAAGTGCTGGAGAAAGTCTGCACCGACCTCGATCTGAGCGCGGAAGGCTTCCCCTACCTGGGTGTACGCCAGGGCACAGTCGCCGGGATCAAGGCACGTTTGTTGCGGGTGGGTTTCGTCGGCGAATTGGGGTATGAAATCCACGTGCCGGCGCGCCATGGCCTCAAGCTTTGGGACGCCCTGATGGACGCCGGCAAGGCCCATGAGATCCGCCCCTTTGGCGTCGAAACCCAGCGTCTGCTGCGCCTGGAAAAAGGCCATGTGATCATCAGTCAGGACACCGACGGCATGACCCACCCGGCAGAAATTGACATGGGCTGGGCAGTCAGTCGCAGCAAGCCGTTCTTCGTCGGCCGGCGCTCGGTAGACATCCTCGAAGCCCAGCCACTGAAACGCAAACTCGTGGGTTTCACCCTACCCAAGGGCAGCCTGCAACCCCTTGAGGGGCACCTGGTGCTCAATGGCCCGGACATCAGCGGCAGCGTCACCTCCTGCGAGTATTCCACAACCCTTGGCACGATCATCGGCCTGGCCTACGCCGGCATCGACCAGAGCAACCCCGGCCAGCGGATTCCGATCCGCGTCGAAGGCGGCATCCTGCTCCAGGCCGAGGTGGTGCCATTGCCTTTCTTCGATCCCGACAACCAACGGCAGGAACTTTAAGCCATGACCAGCCTGAGAGAACAACGCCCCATCGGGCAGCATGCCCCTGCCCCGTTGCCGAGCTGCACACTCACCGACCTCCTCGACCTGCCCCGGGTCGGCTTTCGCGGCCGCCATAGCGCGGTGTACCTGCAAGGTCGGGACTTCGTCCTTCCGCACGCCCCCAACCGCGCCGTGCTCCAGGCCGACGGCAGTCAGGTGGCGCGCCTGTCCCAAACCGAGTACCTGCTGCTGGGCAGCCCCCTGGACCAGGGCCAACGCATCGCCGACGAAGAAGCCCGCTGGGAGCTGGACCAGCAGGCCAACTATCTGCTGCCGCGCCAGGACAGTCATACCTGCTTTCAGCTCAGTGGCGAACACCTCACGCAAGTTATGGCCAAACTCTGCGGTGTCGACCTCAGCGCCCAAGTTTTCGGCCCGGGTGCGGTGGCACAAACCTCGGCGGCGCGAATCAATGTGATAGTGATCAATTCCAGCACCGCTCAACTACCGAGCTTGCACATCCTCTGTGATCGGGCATCGAAGACCTACTTTCGTGAGGCCTTGCTGGATGCAATGCAGGAGTTTTCCGGGCTGGCAACGGAGGGGACAACACTCTGACGCTGGTAAAAACAGGGCTAGCCAGCGGCAGGTCAGGCTCGTTTGGATGGATGAGATTTTAACGGCGTCCAGTAAGGTGGGTACCACCAAACTGCGGTCTACCAAGCCCCGGATTTATGCACTAATAAACCGTGGTTGGCGGTAGTTTCGAGTGGAATTCACCATTTGTCCCGTCCTGAAACAGGTGTAAACCTTATTCAGGACGGGACACAGTGATGAAAAGTCGCATGTTGTGAGTAGACGTCTGAATGTCACTCCGAAAGCAGCCTGTGTTCGTCTGCTTTCAACATGGAGAGCGAAGGCCCGATCACCGGTGCCGAGTGAGGCAAGCTAGTTCAACAAGCCTGGAGTTGACGGCCCCCCGCCAAGGAGCGCGAAGAGTCGCTGCGCCTGGCCAGCCCTTACAAAGCGACCACGCGCCGCTGGACGAAACGATCGACATATTCGTCGGCGGGCGAATGTAGGATCTCCTTCGGCGTCCCGACCTGAATCAACTTGCCGTCCTTGAGAATCGCGATGCGATTGCCGATCCGCACCGCCTCATCCAAGTCATGGGTGATAAACACGATGGTCTTGTGCAGCGTCTTCTGCAGCTCCAGCAACTGATCCTGCATCTCGGCCCGGATCAACGGGTCCAGGGCACTGAACGCCTCGTCCATCAGAATGATGTCGGTGTCCGCCGCCAAGGCCCGGGCCAGACCCACACGCTGGCGCATACCGCCCGACAGCTGGTGCGGATACTTGTTCTCATAGCCCTTCAGGCCCACGGTATTGATCCAGTGCAAGGCGCGCTCGGCGCAGACCTCCTTGCTCTCGCCACGGACCTTGAGGCCGTAGGCGACGTTTTCCTGCACGCTCTTGTGGGGCAACAGGCCGAAGCTCTGGAACACCATACTGATCTTGTGCCGACGAAACTCGCGCAACGCCTCCATGTCGTGCTGGAGAATGTCCACGCCGTCCACCAGGATCGCGCCGCTGGTTGGGTCGATCAGGCGGTTGAAGTGCCGCACCAGGGTCGACTTCCCCGAACCGGACAGCCCCATGATCACAAAGATCTCGCCGCTGCCAATGGACAGCGACAGGTCGTTGACCCCGACCACGCAGCCGGTTTCGGCCAGGACCTGATCCTTGGTCTTCTTCTGGCGAGTCATGTTCAGTGCATCTTCAGTGCGGGCACCGTAGATCTTGAAGACGTTTTTGACTTCGATCTTGTTCATCCGTGCCATGCTCATTTGCTCACCTCATGCCGTGGCCGACCATAGGCCTGGGTAATGCGGTCAATCACCACCGCGAGAATCACGATCGCCAGGCCCGCTTCCAGGCCGCGTCCGACGTTGAGGGTTTGAATCCCAACAAGCACATCCTCACCCAAACCACGGGCACCGATCATCGAGGCGATCACCACCATCGACAAGGCCATCATGGTGGTCTGGTTGATCCCGGCCATGATGCTCGGCAGGGCCAGCGGCAGTTGCACGCCGAACAGCTGCTGCCAACGGTTGGCGCCAAAGGCATTGATCGCCTCCATGACCTCTCCATCCACCTGGCGGATACCCAGGTCGGTCAGACGGATCAGCGGCGGAGCGGCGTAGATGACCGTGGCGAAGATCGCCGGCACCTTGCCCAGGCCGAACAGCATCAGCACCGGAATCAGGTACACGAAGCTGGGCATGGTCTGCATGATGTCCAGCAGTGGCATCAGTACCGAACGCAGGCGATCGCTGCGCGCCGAGAGAATGCCCAGCGGAATGCCGATCAGTACCGAAATAAGCGTCGCCACCAGCATCAGGGCGAGGGTTTGCATCAGTTTGTCCCACAGGCCCACGGCCCCCACCAAAAACAGCAGGCCGACGATAACGGTTGTGGTGACCAGCTTGCGGGTGGCGTGCCAGGCAATACCGCCGACGATCACCAGCATCAACCACCAGGGCGTTGCGCGGAGCAGGCCCTCGAGGTTGACGATGGCCCACAGCAGGGTGTCGGAGATCTGCCGGAACACATCGCCGTAGTTGGTCACCAGTGCATCAACCCAACTGTTGACCCAGTCGGAGATGGAAAATGTGAAACGCTCGGGAAACATTGGAACCCTCGATCAAGTGGTTGAGGCAAACTTCCCGGCCAGCCTCTCGGTTAGCCGGGAGGTTGTCGACCTACAGAGCCGCGTTGATTTTCTTGACCGCGTCAGCGCTGACCCAAGCCTGCCAGACCTCCGGGTGCTCCTTGAAGAAGATCTTCGCCAGTTTGGGCGAGTCGATATGCTCCTTGCTCATTCGGGCCAGATTCTGGTTCAGCAGGTCGATCGGCAGATTGACCTTCTCCAGCACCGCGACCAGCTCTGGCGCCTGCTCATGGAAGGCCTTGGACAGCCCGACCTGGATGCTGATCTTCTTGTCGATACCTGGCTTCTCTTCCAGCTTGACCAGATCGACTTGACCCATCAACGGCGTCGGCGACCAGTAGTAGAAGAGGATCGGCTCGCCACGTTTGTAGCTCGACAGTACGGCGGCATCCAGGGCCGGGCCGGTACCCGGGCGGAAGTTCGTGTAGCTCGCTTCAAGCCCGTAACTTTTCAGCATCTCGCTGTTCTCCAGCTCGCAGGTCCAGCCGGCCGGGCAGTTGTAGAAACGGCCCTTGCTCGGCTCCTCCGGATCCTTGAACAGACCGGCGTAGCGGCTCAGATCGGCGATGTTCTTCAGCTCGGGCGCCTTGGACTTGAGGTTGCGCTTGGCATCCCCTTCGACCACATAACGCGGCACGTACCAGCCTTCGGTGGCGCCAATGATCGGCGCGCCGACACCCAGGACCTTGCCGCTTTTCGCCGCTTTGTTCCAGACGTCGCTGCGACCGATCCATTCTTCGGCCAACACTTGAATATCGTTGCTGCTCAAGGCGTTCTCCATGGTAATGGAGTTACCCGGCAAGGTGTCGATTGCACAGCCGTAACCGTCCTTGAGCACGATCTGCAACACCTCGGTGAGCAACATGCCGCTTTCCCAATTGAGCCCGGCGAATTTCACCGGTTTACCCGAGTCGCACCAACTGGCCGCCTGGCTCGTGGCACTACCGGCCAACAGACCGAGGGAAATCAGTGTGGCGGTAAGGTTTTTTTTGATTTTCACAATCGCACGCTCCAACACAGTGAACAGGATTATGGCAGTGCAAGTGTTCGCCACCTCAGTGGCGAACATCTGTTATCAACGTGAAGCTCAAACTCCTTGATGTATCGTCGGGAACCAATCTTCGCGCAGTCTCTGACCGGTCTGCATCGCATGCCCTGGATACGGTGGAGAGGTCCGTCCTGGACGCTCGAAGTAACGAATATCGTCGCCGAGCCAGCGCAGCGACAGCACCCTTCGACGCTGCGCCGAGGCATTGCCCCTGGCGCCATGTACCGTACGGAAATCGAACAACACCGCATCGCCGGGCTGCATCTCCCACTCGAGGACCTGCAGGCCCTCTTCCTTATCTGGATCGGGCGCATCGCGGTATCCGTCCGCATCCCGGTAAAAATCGCTTTGATCGGCCCAGTGGACGGGTTTTATCCCTTTCTCCCAACGGTGTGAGCCGGCAAGCAGGCGCAGTGTCGACTCGCGTACCGGGTCCACGGGGATCCAGAAACTGACGCTCTGGTGTCCTTCGACAAAGTAATAGGGGATGTCTTGGTGCCAGGGCGTGGCTTTCTGCGCCCCTGGTTCCTTGACCAGCACATGATCATGGAAAAACTGCGCCGAACGTGAACGCATGACGGCCGCAGCAACGGCGGCGGCAGGTGACTGTTGCACCGTTGCACGAAACTCTGGAATCCGCTGCCAGTTGCAATAGTCATCAAAAAAACCGCCCGGTTTGTCATCCTTCTCCACGTAGCGGCTGGCGTAAACGCCAGGCTCCGTCAGGTTGCGTTCAATGCCGGCGGCAATCGTCTCGATCCAATCAGTGAAAATACCGCGCAGGCAAACCGCGCCATCGCGCTGGAACGCTTCGATATCTTTTTCGTCAAGGGTGAATGCGCTGTGTGCCATAACCTGAAACTCCTTGAAGGAGGAAATAAATGTGGGCGCTGGACAAATATTTCACGGCACACAACAATGATAAAATAATAAGTATTGATGTATCACCAAAGAAAAACTTATGAAGTTCACCCTACGACAACTCCGTTACGCACTCGCTGCGGCCAAGCACGGCAATCTCACGCTGGCGGCCGAGGAGTTGCACGTTTCCCAGCCCTCGATCTCCACGGCTATTACCGAACTGGAGGTGCTATTCGGCCAACCGCTGTTTGTTCGCCAACGCGGGCTCGGCGTGTCCGTCACCCCCTTCGGCCGCACGGTGATGGCCCAGGCAAAACGCGTCCTGGCCGAAGCGCGAAGCTTTGCGGATATCGGCAGCAATTGCAGCGACTTTGCCGGGGAACTGGTGCTGGGCTGTTACGCGGACCTGGCGCCGTACTGCCTGCCGCAGATCCTGAGACACCTCCAACGCGACTATCCTCAGGTCACTGTCGATATGCGCGAAGGCAGCTTCGAATACCTGGGCAAGCGCCTTGCCGAAGGCGCCCTGGAGTTGGCGCTGACGTACGATCTCGGGTTGCCGGCCAACATGGAATGCGTAGAGCTGTGCCAGTTGACCGCCCATGCCCTGTTACCGGCCGATCACCCGCTGGCAAACGAGGCCCGTGTCAGTCTGGCGGCACTGAGCGAATGCAACCTGGTGGTGACGGATCAGATCCATAGCTGGCAGCATGTGCTGGATCTATTCAGCTTCCATGGACTCTCCCCCGCCAGCGTACAACGGACACACAGCTTCGAATTTCAACGCAGCCTGGTTGCCAACGGGTTCGGTGTGGCGCTGACCTATACCCGCCCCTATGGCGACCGTAGCTACGATGGTCAGCCCTTGGTCTGTCGCCCCATACGGGAAGAGCTGCCCGCCCAGCGCATTGTTCTGGCCTATGATCAGCGCTACCCGTTAACACCACCTGCCGAGGTGTTCAAAATGCAAGCGGTGGCCTGGTTCGCGGAACGACTACCGTTTGCGTCAAATTGAATATTGCGCAGGGCGCATCCGCATCCAGCGCTGCTCGTCCGGATAAAAACCGGACGAGCCATTGGCTCAATGCCTCGTTTTACGCTCCAGCAAACGCACGCCAAGTGACAGCGGATAACACAGAGCAAAGTAAATGACGCCGACGAGGATGTAGATCTCCAGCGACATGAAGTACACGCTACTCAAGTCCTGAGCCCGCAGCATCAAATCCGGCGCCGCGATCAGCGATGCCACTGACGTGTCTTTCAACAAGGAGATCGCCACGTTGCCGATTGGCGCCAGCACGATACGAATGGCCTGGGGCAACACGACCCAGCGCAACACCTTGAGATGAGGCATACCAATCGCCTTCGCCGCTTCCACCTGTCCCTTGGGCACCGCCTCCAGGCCCGAACGGTAAATCTCCGACAGATAAGCCGCCGCATTCAGCCCCAATCCGATCATCGCCGCCGGCAGCGACCTGTCCAGACTCGCATCGGGCCTTAACCAGATGCTCAGACGGTTCAAGCTTTAAGTCAGTGAAGCATCGACTCTTTCCCACCCTCACCGATCGAGAATGACCGTTAATAAGTAAAATCATGCCCCAGCTCGTTCTGCATCCACTCCAGAAAACGCCTCACACGGGGGAAGTTCGAGTGAGCCCTGGGAAAGACCAGGTGATGGGCGGTAATCGGAGCGCTCAGGTTCGGCATCACCTCGACCAAAGCGCCCGTTGCCAGATAATCCTGCGCCAGCAGCGTACTTTCCAGCGCAAAACCAAGCCCGTGACTGGCCGCCTCCAGCGTCATGTAAGAACGGTCGAAGCTCAGCGAGTAGGGTTTTTCGGGACGTGACAAGCCATGTTGTGCAAACAACTGTGGCCACTTGATCAGCGTTGCCTCCGACAGGATCAGATTGCTGTCCAGCAGATCCGCGACCGCCCGGATCGGGCGTTTTTCCAATAGTTTTGGCGAAGCCATGACCGCAATTTTTTCATTACCCACGGTACGAACTTCGAAGCTCGGCCAATTGGGCATCCCATGACGAATGTCGACATCGATCTTGTCTCGACTGAAGTGCAGTGATTCGTAGGAACACGAAAGGTTGAGCTGGATATCGGGATGGCTCTGGCGAAACTGCTCCAGACGGGGCATCAGCCACAGCAGGCCAAAGCTGGGCGAGGAATGCAGACGCAGACAATCAAGACTGACATCGCTGCTGGCGCGCTCGGTCGCCACGGCGAGGCTGTGCAGGATTCCGGAAACCTCCGTGAGGTATTGCTCGCCGACCGGCGTCAAGGTCACGCCCCGGGCCGTTCTGAAAAACAACTGTCGACCGATCATTGCCTCCAGTTTGGCCAACTGATGACTGACCGCCGAGGGGGTCAGATCGAGCAGTTCAGCAGCGCGAGCGACATTGCCGAAGCGAGCCGTCTGTTCGAAGGCCTGAATGGCTTTCAGGGGTGGAAGTATCGGAGATACATCGCCAGGTGAACGCATGATTATTGTTATTCCGCTGAAAAAGGTATAGGCCGGGCGTTTCAGCTATTCAAGCATCCAGCTACCTCGTTGGCGAGTGCTGAATTTTTTTCAGCACCCAGTGAGATTCGCGTTATTGCTCAAGGCGGGGCCGGAGAACAAGCTGAGCCATCGATTCGTTTCGGGTCGACCCAATAACAACAATCAGAGGTACCCTCCCATGCTTCTTCAAGGCAAGGTCGCGATCATCACCGGCGCAGCTTCAGTACGTGGCATTGGCCGCGCAACAGCGATCACTTTCGCGCAACAAGGCGCTCGCGTCGTGATACTCGATCTGGATGAGTCCGCCGCTCGTGATGCCGCTGCTTCCCTCGGCGAAGGTCATCTGGGTCTTGCGGCCAACGTCGCTGACGAATCGCAAGTTCATCAAGCCGTCGCCAAAATCATCGAGCACTTTGGCCGCATCGACATTCTCGTCAACAACGCCGGCATCACCCAACCCCTCAAGACCCTGGACATTCGCCCCTCCGATTACGACAAGGTGCTGGACGTCAGCCTGCGCGGCACCTTGCTCATGTCGCAGGCAGTGATTCCAACCATGCGTCAACAGTCGTCCGGCAGCATCGTGTGCATGTCGTCAGTGTCCGCTCAACGGGGGGGCGGCATTTTCGGTGGCCCCCATTACAGTGCCGCCAAAGCGGGCGTGTTGGGCCTAGCCAAAGCCATGGCGCGGGAACTGGGACCAGATAAGGTACGCGTCAACTCCATCGCCCCCGGTTTGATTCACACCGACATCACCGGCGGCCTGATGCAGGACGAGCGCCGCCACGCAATCATCGACGGTATTCCTCTGGGCCGTCTGGGTGAAGCCCAGGATGTGGCGAATGCCGCGCTGTTCCTCGCGAGCGACCTGTCCTCCTACCTGACTGGCATTACTTTAGATGTGAACGGCGGCATGCTGATTCACTGAGTACACCTGTCGGGCCTCACGGCCCGTGCGGTTCTGGATCGACGATGCAGCCGGGTCTCATGGCCTGGCGGTCAATAAAAACAAGAGATCAGACCATCATGACAACCCTGTCGCTCGAAGCGGTTTCGACCGTGCGCTCCAACGCCTACCGTAAAACCGCATGGCGCCTGATGCCTTTTCTGATGCTGTGCTATCTGTGCGCTTACCTTGATCGAGTCAACGTCGGCTTTGCCAAGCTGCAGATGATGAACGATCTGGCCCTCAGCGAAACAGTCTACGGACTGGGCGCAGGCATGTTCTTCATTGGGTATTTCCTTTGCGAAGTCCCGAGCAACATCGTTTTGCATCGGGTCGGTGCGCGTATCTGGATCGCGCGCATCATGATCACCTGGGGCATTGTCTCGGCCCTGTTCGCCTTCGTCGAAACGGCCTGGCAACTCTATGCGCTGCGCTTTCTGCTCGGCATCGCCGAGGCCGGCCTGGCGCCTGGTCTGTTGCTGTATTTGACCTATTGGTTTCCGTCCTATCGTCGCGCCCGTATGACCGTGCTGTGGTTTATTGCCATTCCGCTCTCCGGGATGGTGGGCGGCCCTCTCTCCGGCTGGATCATGAACCACTTCGCAGGTATGCACGGCTGGGCCGGCTGGCAATGGATGTTCGCTCTGGAGGCGGTTCCCACCATTGTTGTCGGATTGCTGGTGCTGAGTTACCTCAAAGACGGCGTGCATCAGGCCACCTGGCTCGACGACGAAGAGAAAGCGCTCATCAGCCGGGAGCTGGCCGAGGACGAACAAAAGAAAGTCACGCACGCCTCACCCGCTGCGTTCATTCGCGACCGGCGTCTCTGGTTGCTGGCGGCCATCTACTTCTGTGTCGTGATGGGGCAATACGCGATCACCTTCTGGCTGCCCACCCTGGTGCGTAATGCGGGGGTTTCCGATCCACTGAAAATCGGCCTGCTGACCAGCCTGCCCTACCTCTGCGCGATTGTGGCCATGCTGCTTGCCGGGCGCAGTAGCGACAATAATCGCGAGCGCCGCTGGCATCTCATTGTGCCGATGATCGCGGGGGCCATCGGGCTGAGCCTGGCGGCTTTGATGGGGGAAGTGTGACGCTCTCCATTCTCAGTCTTTGCCTCGCCGCCTCCGGAATTCTGTCCGCGACGTCGCTGTTCTGGATGTTACCCACCACGCTGCTCGGTGGCGTATCCGCTGCCGCGGGCATCGCGGCCGTCAACAGCTTTGCCAACCTTGCGGGTTTCTGCTCGCCTTATCTGATCGGCTGGGTCACCACCGTGACCGGCTCCAGCGCCATTGGCATGTATCTGATCACCGGCGTACTGGTCGGCGGCGCCTTGTTGGTGCTGCGCGTTCCCGCCGCCCTGGTCAATCGTTGAGTTAACGGAGCTTTCACCATGACTACTAGTCCTTCATACGTTTCATCCAAAACCCTGGTGGACCGCGTCCACAATATTCGCCGCCACGCGCTGCGAATGGGTCAAGTCCAGGGACAAGGCTATGTCGGCCAAGCCCTGGGGGCCGCCGACCTGCTGGCAGTGTCCTACTTCCACGCGCTGAGCTATCGGCCCGAAGACCCCGAATGGGAAGAGCGCGATCGCTTCTACCTCTCGATCGGCCACTACGCGATTGCACTGTATGCGGCATTGATCGAAGCGCAAATCATCCCGCTCGATGAGCTTGAAACCTACGGATCGGACGACAGCCGCCTGCCCATGTCGGGCATGGCCACCTACACCCCGGGAATGGAAATCACCGGAGGGTCACTCGGCCAGGGCCTGGGCATCGCGGTAGGTGCCTGCCTGGGCCTGAAGCGCAAAGGATCGCCCTCCTTCGTCTACAACCTGCTATCGGACGGCGAACTGAATGAAGGTTCGACCTGGGAAGCGGTGATGTCGGCTTCGCATTGGAAACTCGACAACCTGATCGCGATTGTCGACGTCAACAACCAGCAAGCCGATGGCTACTCGAGTGAAATCCTCTCGTTCGAGCCGATCGTCGATCGCTGGCAGGCGTTTGGTTGGTTCACCCAGCGAGTCGATGGCAATGATCTTGATACATTGGTCAGCGCATTCGACGCCGCCCGCAGCCATCCTGGAACCCAACCACGCGTCATCATCTGCGATACCCGCATGGGCAAGGGCGTGCCGTTTCTGGAAACCCGCGAAAAGACACATTTCATCCGCGTGGAAGAACACGAATGGGATCTGGCACTGAACAACCTTGAAGAAGGAAAAAACAATGAGTAACGCAGCTAGCACGTCGACTTCTACTGGCGAACCGGCAAAAAAGCGCCTGACCACCTCGGCGATGATCGCGTCGATTGCCTCTGAAGGCCAAGCCACGAAATCCGCGCCTTTTGGACATGCGTTAGCCGCGCTGGCGGATCAGCGTTCAGATATCGTTGGTATGTCCGCAGATTTGTCCAAGTACACCGATCTTCACATTTTCGCCAAGGCCCATCCGGATCGTTTCTATCAAATGGGGATGGCTGAGCAGCTCCTTATGAGTGCGGCAGCGGGGATGGCACGCGAAGGCTTCGTACCTTTCGCCACGACCTACGCCGTGTTTGCCTCTCGCCGAGCTTATGACTTTATCTGCATGGCGATTGCCGAGGAAAATCTCAACGTCAAAATCGTCTGTGGATTGCCTGGCCTCACGACCGGCTATGGCCCAAGCCACCAGGCCACAGACGACCTGGCGATTTTCCGCGCCATGCCGAACCTGATGATCGTCGATCCGTGCGACGCGCTGGAAATCGAACAGGCAGTGCCGGCCATTGCCGCGCATCAAGGGCCCGTCTACATGCGTTTGTTACGCGGGAATGTGCCGCTGGTGCTGGATGAATACGGCTACAAATTCGAGATCGGCAAGGCCAAGACTCTTCGCACCGGCAACGATGTTTTGATCATCTCCACGGGCTTGATGACGATGCGCGCACTGGAAGCTGCCAAGCAGCTGCAGGCCGACGGGGTTGATGTCGCCGTGCTGCACGTGCCGACGATCAAGCCCCTGGATGAACAGACCATTCTCGCTGAAGCGAAGAAGTCCGGTCGATTGGTGGTGACTGCAGAGAACCACTCCATTATCGGCGGACTGGGTGAAGCCGTTGCCGGGGTGTTACTGCGCAATGGGGTGACACCGACCTTCAGGCAAATCGCATTGCCTGATGCGTTTCTGGATGCTGGCGCCTTACCGACGCTGCATGATCGCTACGGAATTTCGACTCAGGCTGTCAGCGCTCAGATCAAAGCCTGGCTTTGACCGCAGACATCGGCAGCCGCCGCAACTGCAGATTCAAGCGAACGGATTGAACCCTTGAATCTGCAGCCAGATAGCGACCTCTGGAGACAGTGGTCGCTATTGATTTACGTACTAGCCCCCTGCCCCGCAAGCCTCGACACCGCAACGCCGCACGCAACCCGGCCACGCCGTTCTCTTCAGGTGAACCTGACAGTGTCATCAAATGCTCAGACAGATTTTTCCAAAATGAGCATCTGGCTCTTCATAACATCAGGTAAGGCAAAAACAAGCGAGGATCAGAACAGATCCACGGTGTACGTCAGGTACACCCGATTTTCGTCCAGGTTCCGCTGGCTCACCACGCTACTGCGCAGCATCGCGTTGCGCCATTGCACACCGAAGCCACGCAACATCGGGCTCTGGAATGCATACCCAATCATGAAGTCACGCGTCCACTCATGCTGGTCGCCTTGATCGGACTTGATCTGGCTCCCACGCTACTAGGTCGCCTGGGTCGTCAGCCCCGGCAAGCTCAGCCTGCGGAACTCGACCCACTGATTGAACACCGCTTCGAAGGTATGCTCTGCCGCGCTACGAACAGCACGGTGTTGCTGTTTACGGTGCTCATAGGGATTGATGCCTTGGGCAACCAAGGCACGTGCCTCATCACGACGGATACGCGCTTCTTTGAGGCTGATTTGCGGCTTGCAAGTGTCTTGTAGCCGCTGCCGAAGGCTGCGCCAAGGTCCGAAGGACCTTCTTGCGAGAGCTCCGAAGGATCTTTCGCAGCCAAAAGCACGACCGCTTCGCGCTCGAGCGCAGCCTGTCGAGCGGCTACAGGATTTGCGCAGTCATCTGGTTTTCATGACTGACTAGTATTAGGCCAAAGCCTCTTTTCTCAATGCCAGACACAAATCACGCGCAAACAAAAACGCCACTCTATTGAGTGGCGTTTTTGTGAATCTTGGAGCGGGAAACGAGACTCGAACTCGCGACCCCGACCTTGGCAAGGTCGTGCTCTACCAACTGAGCTATTCCCGCGTCTTGGTGTGGCGCATTTTATAGAATTTAGAAGTCCCGTCAACCCCTTGATTCAAAAAAGTTTTATTTTTTTTCCACATCGGTTTTCAGATGCGGCCAGGCAGCACGTAGATACTGCACCATCGACCACAACGTCAGGCCTGCGGAGATCATCAGCAAGGCATAACCCACCAGAACCCAAAAGCTGAAGTCAGACGGATTGGCCAGAAGGATCACCAGCGCCAGCATCTGCGCAGCGGTTTTCCATTTGCCCAGGTTCGATACGGCAACATGCGCACGCGCACCCAATTCGGCCATCCACTCTCTGAGAGCAGAAACCACGATTTCACGACCGATGATTACTGCTGCCGGTAATGTCAGCCACACATTACCGTGCTCTTGCACCAGCAGCACCAGCGCCACTGCGACCATCAGTTTGTCGGCTACCGGATCGAGAAACGCCCCGAACGGTGTGCTTTGTTCCAGGCGGCGGGCCAAATAGCCATCCAGCCAGTCCGTCGCCGCAGCGAACGCGAAGACCGAGGCGGACGCCAGGTAGCTCCATTGGTATGGCAGGTAGAACAGCAAAATGAAGATCGGGATAAGCAGAACACGTAGAACGGTAATCAGATTAGGGATATTCATCGGCACAACTGGCTACGAGGTGAGTTGGGCATTCTACTCGCTGTGCAGGTTTGCATAAATCAACTCAGCGAGCTTTTTACTGATCCCCGGTGCTTTGGCGATCTCTTCGATGCTTGCACGAGACAGCTCCTGCAATCCACCAAAATGTTTCAACAGATCACGCCGCCGTGTCGGCCCTACCCCGGCAACGCCTTCGAGCGTCGAAGTGCGACGAGTTTTCCCACGTCGCGCGCGGTGACCGGTAATTGCAAAACGGTGGGCTTCATCGCGGATCTGCTGGATCAAGTGCAGCGCTGGAGAATCTCCGCGCAAGGTGAACTCATGCGCGGCGTCATTAAGATAGAGTGTTTCAAACCCGGCCTTGCGCGTTGCACCTTTGGCCACGCCCAGAAGGATCAGGTCGGGCACGGCCAGCTCGTTGAGCACATCACGCGCCATCGATAGCTGCCCCTTGCCGCCGTCCACCAACAATATATCCGGCAACTTGCCCTCGCCGTCCTTCAGCTTGCTGAAGCGTCGAGTCAGCGCCTGATGCATCGCCGCGTAGTCATCGCCCGGCGTGACACCTTCGATATTGTAGCGGCGGTAGTCGGACTTCAGCGGCCCTTCGGGACCAAACACCACGCAGGACGCTACAGTCGCTTCGCCGCTGGAGTGGCTGATGTCATAGCACTCCAGCCGTTGCGGCGGCTCATCCAGGTCAAGTACTTGCGCCAAGGCTTCAAACCGTGCGGCAACGTGCTGACGATTGGCCAGCCGCGCCCCAAGCGCCTGCTCGGCATTGGTCACGGCCAGTTGCTGCCAACGTGCTCGCGTGCCGCGAACCCGATGACTGATGGTCAACTCGCGACCACGCAGCTCTTCGATGGCCGCAATCAGGGTCGGGAAGTCTTCGTGGACCACATTGACGATCAATTCGCTTGGCAAGTCGCGCTCGGGACTGCTGATGAAGTACTGGCCAAGAAACGCCGCCATAACCTCGGCAACATCCTCTTCAATACCCACCTGCGGGAAAAAGTTCTTGCTGCCCAGCACTCGTCCACCGCGCACACTGATCAAATGAACACAGGCACCGCCCGGATTGATAAATGCCGCAATGACATCGACATCCCCCGTTCCGCCTTCCATGCTCTGTTGATCCTGCACCCGGCGCAGCAAAGAAATCTGATCCCGCAGCTCGGCCGCCCGCTCGAAATCGAGGGTGCTCGCCGCCTGTTCCATGCCCGCGGACAGTTCGTCTGTCAGCGCATTGCTGCGACCTTCGAGGAACATCACCGAGTGACGCACATCCTCGGCGTACACCTGCGGCTCGACCAGGCCGACACAGGGCGCCTTGCAACGTTTGATCTGGTACTGCAAGCAGGGCCGCGTGCGGTTTTTGTAGTAGCTGTCTTCGCACTGACGAACAAAAAAGGTCTTTTGCAGCAGGCTCAGACTTTCACGGATCGCGCCCGCGCTAGGATAAGGACCGAAGTATTTGCCCTTCAGCTTTTTTGCGCCGCGATGGATGCTCAGGCGTGGGAAATCACCATCCGAAAGAAACACATACGGATAGGACTTATCGTCTCGCAGGAGAATATTGTATGGCGGCCGCCACTCTTTGATCAGCGTCTGTTCAAGCAGCAGTGCTTCGGTTTCGTTGGCGGTGATGGTGGTTTCGATTTGGGCAATACGCCCCACCAGCGCAGCCGTTTTGGGTGCCAGGCCGGTCTTGCGGAAATAACTCGCCAGACGCTTTTTCAGGTTCTTGGCTTTGCCCACATACAGCAGGCGCGCACCGCTGTCGAACATGCGATACACACCGGGGCGCCCACTGACGGTCGATAGAAAGGCGCTTGGATCAAACGGGTCGGCCATTGTCAGAGGCTGGCATCGACCATGCCGTGACGAACCGCCAACAGCGTCAACTCTACATCGCTGCTGATCGAAAGCTTCTCGAAAATGCGGTAACGGTAGGTGTTCACGGTTTTTGGCGACAGGCATAGCTTGTCGGAAATGATCTGAACCTTCTGGCAGCCGACAATCATCAGGGCGATCTGGATCTCCCTCTCTGACAGCGCGTCGAAGGGCGAATCATTACTTGGCTGGAACGATTTGATCGCCAATTGCTGAGCAATTTGCGGGCTGATGTAACGTTGCCCGGCAAATACCAGGCGAATCGCCTGCACCATTTCATTGAGCCCGGCGCCCTTGGTCAGATAGCCCGCAGCGCCCGCCTGCAACAGCCGGGTAGGAAACGGATCTTCCTCGCACACGGTGACCGCGACGACTTTGATATCCGGATGGCTACGCAATAACTTGCGCGTGGCTTCAAGACCGCCGATCCCAGGCATCTTGACATCCATCAGCACCACATCCGGTTTCAACTCACGCGCTTTAAGCAGGGATTCCTCCCCCGACTCAGCCTGGCCGACTACTTGCAGGCCATCGATGTCAGCCAGCATTCGTGTAATACCTGTACGAACGAGATCATGGTCATCGACTACTAGCACCCTAATCAAGCAGACACCTCGCGATATAGTCTTATTGGTTGCCGAACACCTTAGCAAAAAGCATCCGGCAGACCTAGCAGCAAGCGCTATATAAAAAGTTTCAATTCGTCTTGAATGGCTTGAGCTACACGCTTTACAGACGTTTCAGCGGGAACATTTACGCTCCATCCTCAGGAAACAATCGTCCTGCCCGACAATCTGCAAGCCCATACGCTGATAAAGCACTTGCGCCGGGTTGTCCTTGAACACCGTCAGACGCAGTGCCGGACGAAGCTCTGCACAGGCCTTCGAAAACACCTGTTCGAGTGTCCAGGCGCCTGCGCCCTGACCGCGAAAGGCCTCAACCACATGCAACTCGCGAATGTACAAGGCCTTCGAATCGCGACTCAGGCTGGTAAAACCCAACACCGATGCATTTTGGCAAATCAGCCAGTTTTCCCGACCCGCCCAGGCAACATCGAAAGCCTCGTCGATCCACGGCAGATCATGCCTAATGTAGTAACCAAGCATGGTTTGGCAAGTCAACGCTCGTGCAAATGGCAAATGCTCCGACGAGGCCAACCGTAGCTCAAAATCCATTCGGCCTTCTCAAGCAATCACCACCGGCACGACCTCCCCGCCCCACTCGCTTGCATTTCGGCGGGCGATGACCAGTAAATCCCCAGTTCCCGGGGCGGCCGCTATCAGCGAACTGTCCGACGCCCAGATTGCGCTACGCCCTGCCGACTCCCAGCCGCCCGTCGCACCGCCATGATTGGCCATCAGCACCAGCATCGAGTGCTCGCCTGCATAACCCTGCAGCAATGCGGTATCCGGGGCATAGCCACCTTCGGTAATCAGCACGCCGGCGGCGTAGATGTTCGCTCCCTTGTCAGCGGCCGCAGCGGCATGACTGGCATGCGAAAAGTCCGCGCACACCGCCAACGCGATCGTATCGTCACCCATCGTCAGCAACGAACCGCCCGAACCGGGCGCAAACGCCACCTCCTCGCCCGAATGCAGATGCTGCTTGCTGTAAACCCCCAGCGAACCATCGGCAGCCAGTACCAGTGCGCCAATCAATACCGGCGCATCGGCTGACAGACGAATCGGCATACCAACTACAGCGGTTACTCCCAACTCCCGAGCCTGATCCCGCAATGGCTGCAAAACAGCCGCATCCGGTGCAATTGCCAGTTCCGCCGCCAACCCGCGCTCATACCCCGTGAGTGACAACTCAGGGAACACCAACAGTTGCACACCCTGCTCGGCAGCGACCTGGATGAAGCGTTGATGCCGAGCAATATTGGCGTGAAGGTCCCCGGCAATCGAGATCGATTGAGCGGCGGCGATAATCAGTGTCGTCATCTGCATTGTCCTTGATGAGTGCCCGCAGGCAATTTCGAAGTGTGTCACAAAGATACGCAGTGCTTAAGCCATAGAAAATGGCCACCGAACCAATAACATTTTCTGATTGAATCTACGCACCGGCCTCTAGTAAGCTCGGCTCATTCATCGGAGACAGACCATGTTCCATAGCCCTTCACAGCTTCGTATCGCCAGCGCCCAGCGCTCGATTGCGGCTGCACGGGTGAATGACGTCTGCGCACCGGTAAACTTTTATTTTGGGTATTGGTTTAGCCACTGGCGCGCCTGATACCCACACGGCGCCCACTACTCAAGGGGTCGCCTACCAGAGAGTTCTCAACCCCCGGTCGGCCTCCCGACCGGGGGTTTTGTTTTTTCAGCCCCAAACATTTTTAGCGACATCACTGACTTCAAGGAATCACGACATGAACTACGCCACTTATTACCGCTACGACAGTTTTTCCGCCTGGCGATTTACCAGCCTCCGCTCGGGACAGCCTGCCGCCTCCGATCGGTCACCCACAGGTGGCAAGCACACACTCGAAGCCAATCCGGCCAATTGTCGAACACCCCAGTAGGGCCGAGCGCGCGGGAGCGAACCCGCCGCCAGCCCAGGAAGCCCGAATATGAACTCGTCCATCTCTGCTCTGCCGCTGTCCACCCTGAGCCCTGCCAATGAAGCGCTGACCCAGCGTCTGCCCAGCTCGTTGCAACTCAAGCATCAATTGCCGCTCACCCACACGCTGACCCAACAGGTAGCTGCCCACCGTGAAGCGGTCCGCGCGATTCTCAACGGTGAAGACTCCCGTCTGTTGGTTGTCGTCGGCCCTTGCTCGATTCACGATCCACAGTCAGCCCTCGAATATGCTGGCAAGCTTGCTCGCCTCGCAGACGACGTCAGCGATGAAATGCTCGTGGTGATGCGCGCCTACATCGAAAAACCTCGCACCACGGTGGGCTGGAAAGGCCTGGCCTACGACCCGCATCTGGATGGCAGCGACGACATGGTCGGTGGTTTGACCCTTTCCCGAGAATTGATGCGTGAAATGCTCCGCCTCGGTTTGCCGATTGCCACCGAACTGCTGCAACCCATGGCCGCCAGCTACTTCGATGACCTGCTGAGCTGGGTAGCCATCGGAGCGCGCACCACCGAATCACAGATTCACCGGGAGATGGCAAGCGGTCTTGGCATGCCGGTTGGCTTCAAGAACGGCACTGATGGAGGCGTCGGCGTAGCCACCGATGCCATGCGCTCGGCAGCGCATCCGCATCGGCATTTCGGTGTCGACAGCCAGGGGCACCCGGCAATCATTCAGACTCAGGGCAACCCGGACACACATCTGGTACTGCGCGGCGGTCATCGCGGGCCAAACTATGACGCTCAAAGTGTCGCTCACATACAGACTGACTTGCAGAAACTGAAGATTGCGTCGCGGATCATGGTCGATTGCAGTCACGCCAACAGTGGTAAAGACCCGTTACGCCAGCCGGCCGTGTTCAACGAAGTGCTTGAGCAACGCATGAGCGGCAACCGCTCACTGATCGGCATGATGCTTGAAAGTCATCTGTTCGAGGGCTGCCAGCCGTTGAGCAAGTCGCTGCGCTATGGGGTGTCGGTGACAGATGGCTGCCTGGGCTGGGAGGCGACCGAGCAGTTGTTGCGCAACGCCAGCCTGAGGTTGCGCATGCCGGGCAACGAAGCCAACGTGAACGTTTGAGCGTCCTCTCGACACGAGCATTCGCCCCCAACGCCCTGCACTGCCGCTCCCCATGAATATAGGGAGCGGCAGCACGGTTCGCGTCCTTGACTACAACGGCAGGTCACCTGAGCGCACATACATCTCCAGCACCCCGGACGCCTGACTCGTGTCGTCGAGGCGCTCGACGCTGTAGCTCACCCGGACAGTAGAGTCTTGATGTTCTCTCCAAAAGCGGTAAGGCACGATGAAGACTGTCGCTGTATCACCCGAGGCTTCGATGCTCTCTCGATGGCTGAAGTTAGCACCGTCGCATTTCAGGTAAACCAGTTCTCCCTGCTCAACACCCGGGTCATCGATCACGACAGTGACACCATCCAGCGCATCTCGCAGGTCCAGCTCTCCCTCATCGGCCTCCAGCACATTGGGGAGTGCAAGGGGCCCGGATTCACGGATGCCGATCATCAACTGCGCTTGCTCTGAATAGCGGATCGCCTGCCCAGGACGTCCGACGAAGTAGCTATAAGTGACCAATGAGCCAAGATTCGGCGTGATGTAGCGCGGATCAATCCAGAACGAGATATCGCTCCCGACGGCGAATGATTCAATTCTCAACGAATCACTGAAACCATGACCCGGTGCGTTGCCTGCCCACGACAAAAATACGGTGTCGCCCACTGCCATTCTGGCGTAGGGGCGGATAGTGACTCTAGTCCCTTCAGCTACCCGACCGGGAGCAAGCCAGCCACCTACCGCGTCATCGACCAACGCCGCAAACAACTCTTGCCGGACATCCCCCACCGCTAATTGCAGTCGCCGGGATTCAACGGGGCCGCTCAGCTCTGCGTTGCTTAACGTGTAGTACACCTCAAGTGAGCCGCCATCGAGCGCCGCAATATGCGGTGCACGAACAACGAAGACGATCTCCTTGCCAACCTGGGCGTTGCTGACAAAGCCCTGAGTTTTGTACAAATAAGCGGTGCCATCGCCATCGATACCACTCCACGACAACACCAGTTTGTCTCCGCAAGCCATGCCCGGGTAGGGTTCGACTTTGAACACCGCACGGTTTTGGGCTGGGTCGAGAACACTGTGCTGAAGGAGCAACGCCCCTTCCCTCTCAGGCGCTATCAAAATCGGCTCAGCAAGCTGACCTGAATTGACCCGCTGCCTCTCGGCGCACTCAGGTACAGCCCTTTTAGAAACGCTATCGCCACATACTTCACCAGTACCCATTCATCTTCTCCTGTCCTTGGAAAGACGCTGCCCGATATTTTGGAAGCGGCGTCGAATGGGTCTATTGGAGACTAAAAGTCAGCCTGTTGATGTCAGCCCCTCCTCCAATAGCAAATAGGCTAATGATCTGACTCGGGTAGGACGTACACCGGGATTGAGCTTCATTCCCTGTAAAAAGATGTCGAAATGTTCCGAGTAATGCCTCGCAAATATCTGATTTCTCCCGCTGTTTTTATTCCGTTTTCAACAGTTTATAGCGGCTTTTTCGCACACCGTTTGCCTGCCTGCCTGCATTAGAGTGAGGACGTGAACCCAACTCGCACTTACGTAATAAAGGTACGCACATGCAACGGAATGCAATCACGCAACACCCTATCCTGCTGGTCCACGGGCTCTTCGGATTCGAAAGCATCGGCAAACTGGAACTCTTCCATGGCGTGAAGCAGGCACTGAGGAACGCTGGCGCTCAAGTGTTCATACCCTATCTCTCGGCCACTCACTGCAATGAGGTCCGAGGAGAGCAACTGCTGGCGCAAATCGACCTGGTGCTGGCAGGCACCGGCGCGAGCAAAGTCAATTTGATCGGCCATAGCCAAGGCGCACTGGCCGCTCGCTATGCCGCAGCGATAGCGCCGCAGAATGTCGCTTCAGTAACTTCCGTGAGCGGGCCGAACCATGGCTCCGAACTGGCCGACTGCTTGCGCAAGGCCTTGACCCCCGGCCACCTGCCAGAACATGTCGCGGTGGCGGTCTCGACGCTGTTCGTCGAGCTCCTGGCGTTTATCAGTGGCAGCCCGAAAATCCCGCAGAACGCCGTTGCCGCGCTCGGCGCTTTAACGACTGAAGGCGTTGGTGCGTTCAATACCAAATACCCTCAAGGCCTGCCGAAAACGTGGGGTGGCAACGGAGAAGAACAGGTCAACGGCGTTCGTTATTACTCCTGGAGTGGCACATTGCAGGACGACTTGCTGGATGAAGGGCTGCATGCGCTCGATCCACTGCACGCTTTTTGTCGAGGGTTTTCCAGATTTTTCACTCACGAGACTGAGCAAAACGACGGAATGGTCGGCCGCTTCAGTTCGCATCTGGGCACCGTCCTGCGTTCCGACTACCCGATGGACCACCTGGACGCGATCAATCAAACGGCCGGCCGGGTACGCAAAGGTATCGACCCCGTCGAATTGTATCTGCAGCATGCCGAACGCTTGAAAAGCGTCGGTCTTTAAGCAGGTTTTTTCGAACGACGGCAAGATGAGATGAAAACCGGCAATCGATTGACGGAACTTTGACGAGAAATAGACTACTGAATCCGGTAGGCTCAACACTTTATTGAACGTAGAACGGAGTATTTTCTCATGGCCAAAGCCACTGCCCGCCACATCCTGGTTGCCAGCGAAGCCAAGTGCAACGAACTGAAAGCCCAAATCGAAGGCGGCGCTGATTTCGCTGAAATCGCCAAAGCCAACTCCACCTGCCCGTCGAGCCGTGACGGCGGCAACCTCGGCTCGTTCGGTCCAGGCCAGATGGTCAAGGAATTCGACACCGTGGTCTTCAGCGCCCCGATCAACGTAGTACAAGGCCCGGTCAAGACCCAGTTCGGTTTCCACCTGCTGGAAGTGACCAGCCGCCAGGACTGATCAATCCGCGATTTGCTTAAACAACGGCCCGCCTTCTGGTGGGCCGTTGCGTTTGTATCGAATGATTATGGCTGGCGAGTCACGCGCCGCTAGCGTACAAATTGTGCTTATCGATCACCCGGCTCTTAAGGCTGACAATGCGACTGGCTTTCCCCTCATTGATCTTCACGGCCCTGGCCTTGCTGCTGAGCAGCGCAGGTGTGAACGCTGCCCCACAACACGCCTTGACCGTGTATGGCGAACCGGCCAAATACCCTGCCGGCTTCAGTCACTTTGCCTACACCAACCTGCAAGCACCCAAGGGCGGCAGCATGCGCCGCTCGGCGATGGAAATCGGCCGCTTCGACCACGTGTTGCCGTACATTGACAAAGGCATTGGCGTGACTCAGCTGGACGGGATGATTTACTCGCCGCTGGCCCAGCGTTCGCTGGATGAGCCTTACACCGTGTACGGGCTGGTAGCGGAGAAAATGGAGCGCGCCGACGATGGTCTGTGGCTGCGGTTCTACCTGAACCCCAAGGCTCGCTTCGCCGATGGCACCCCCATCACCGCCGAAGACGTGCGCTACACCTTCGACCTGCTGATGACCCAGGGCAGCCTGCGCTACCGCACTCAATTCGCCGACGTCAAAGGCGTCGAAGTCGAGTCGCCGCGCACCATCCGCTTCGACTTCAAGAACAACGAAAACCGCACCCTGGCGCTGGACATCGCGACCTTGCCGGTATTTCCCGAGCACTGGTGGAAAACCCGCGACTTCGCCAATGGCGGCGGTTACGAAGCACCGCTGGGCAGCGGCCCGTACCGCGTCGGCAAGATTGATTCGGGACGCAGCATTACTTTCGAGCGCAATGCCGACTGGTGGGGCAAGGACCTGCCCGTTAGCCGTGGCCTGTACAACTTCGACCATTTCAGCATCGAGTACTTCGGCGACACCGATGTCGCTCGTCAGATCCTTCGCGGTGGCGCCTATGACTACAACCGCGAATTCTCGGCCACCGCTTATTCCATCGGTTACGACGGTCCTGCGCTGAACGACGGCCGCTTGCAAAAGACCCATCTGGCCAAAGACGCACCACAACCGGCCCAGGGCTTTGTGTTCAATCTGCAAAAACCGATGTTCCAGGACCGCCGCGTACGTCAGGCACTGGCGATGCTCTGGGATTTCGAGTGGAGTAACCGGCAGATGATGCGTGATATGTACATCCGCCAGCAGAGCTTCTTTTCCAACAGCCTATTGGCGGCCAGGCAACTGCCCGATGCCGGCGAACGGGCGATTCTCGAACCCTTGCGCGGGCAGATTCCGGACGAGGTTTTCACCCAGGTTTTCGAAGCGCCGAAGACCGACGGCAGCGGCCTGATCCGTGACAAGCAATTGCAGGCACTGGCGCTGCTCAAAGAGGCCGGCTGGAAACCCGATGGCGATCGGCTGGTCAACGCCGAGGGCGAACCGCTGGCGTTCACCTTCCTGATCAGCCAGAACGGTATGGACCGTCTGCTACTGCCGTACAAGCGCAACCTGGCGCAGATCGGCATCAACCTGGACATCCGCCGGATCGACTCGTCGCAGTATGTAAACCGCTTGATGAGTCGCGACTACGACATGATTGTCACCGGTTATCCGGTGACCACGTCGCCGGGGACCGAGCTGTACAACTACTTCGGCTCGGCCGCTGCCAACGACCCCGGTGCCAATAACTACATGGCGCTGAAAAATCCGGCCGTCGACACGTTGATTACCGGTCTGGTCAAAGCCACCACCCAGGCCGACATGCTGCGCTATGCCCACGCACTGGACCGGGTGCTGCAATGGAACTACTACTGGATTCCCAACTACTACCCGCCGGGCTCCTCGACTGTGTGGTGGAACCGCTTCGGCATTCCGGCGGTGCAGGCGAGCAATGACGAAGCCATCGAGAGCTGGTGGGAAATGAGCACAACGCCGCTGACCAACGAACAGATGGCCGCCGAGCGCATCAGCCGTGGCAAACCCGGAGGGCCGCATTGATGCTGGCTTATATATTTCGACGTTTGCTGCTGATCATTCCGACCCTGGTGATCATTCTGCTGGTCAACTTCGTGATCGTACAGGCCGCTCCGGGTGGTCCGGTCGAGCAGGCCATCGCGCGTCTGCAAGGCATCGGCGGCGGTTCGAATATCGGCGCTTCCGGTGAGGCCATCAGCCGCGGCTCGCGGGCCAGTCGGGGGCTTGATCCACAACTGATCAAGGACATCGAAAAACAGTACGGTTTCGACAAACCGGCACCGGAACGCCTGTGGCTGATGATCACCAGCTATGCACGACTGGACTTCGGCAAAAGCTTCTTTCGCGGCGCCACGGTCACCGACCTGATCCTCGAAAAAATGCCGGTGACCATCTCCCTCGGGCTCTGGGCGACCCTGATCACTTACCTGGTGTCGATCCCACTGGGCATTCGCAAGGCCGTGCATCACGGTAGCCATTTCGATATCTGGAGCAGCACCGCGATCATCATCGGCTACGCGATGCCGGCGTTTCTGTTTGCGATGTTTCTGATCGTGGTGTTTGCCGGCGGTACGTCGTTGAACTGGTTTCCGGTACGTGGATTGGTCTCGGAGAATTTCGAGCAGCTGTCGACGCTGGGCAAAGTCACCGATTACTTCTGGCACCTGGTGCTGCCGGTGACGGCGCTGGTGGTCGGCGGTTTCGCTACCTTGACCATCCTGACCAAGAACTCCTTCCTCAACGAAATCACCCGCCAATACGTGGTCACCGCCCGCGCCAAAGGTCTGAGCGAGCGCCGAGTGCTGTATGGCCACGTGTTTCGCAATGCGATGTTGCTGGTGGTTTCGGGCATTCCGCAGGCGTTTATCAGCGTGTTTTTCGCCGGTTCCCTGTTGATCGAGGTGATCTTTTCCCTCGATGGCCTGGGGCGGATGAGTTACGAAGCAGCGGTGTCCCGGGACTATCCGGTGGTGTTCGGTTCGCTGTTCATCTTCACCCTGTTCGGGCTTCTGATAAAACTCATCGGTGACCTTTGCTACACCCTGGTCGACCCGCGTATCGACTTCGCCGCGAGGAACGCCTGATGCTCAATCTCTCGCCCCTGTCCCGCCGACGCTTGGAACGCTTCAAGAAAAACCGCCGTGGCTGGTGGTCGCTGTGGCTGTTTATCGGTCTGTTCATCATGACCCTTGGCGGCGAGCTGATCGCCAACGACAAGCCGCTGGTGCTCAGCTATCAGGGCTCATTGTACTTCCCGGCGTTCAAGCGCTACACGGAGCAGGAGTTTGGCGGTCAACTGCCGTTCCAGGCCGATTACCGCAGTGATTACGTGCAGAAGCTGATCCACAAGGACGGCGGCTGGATGTTGTTCCCGCCGATCCCGTTCAGCGACGACACGCCGAACTACGACCTCAATCAGCCCGCGCCGAGTCCGCCGTCAAAGGTCAACTGGCTGGGCACCGATGATCAGGCGCGCGATGTGTTGGCGCGGGTGATCTTCGGCGCCCGTGTATCGATATTGTTTGCGCTGGCGCTGACCTTCATCAGCGCACTGATCGGCATCGCCGCCGGCGCCTTGCAGGGTTACTACGGCGGCTGGGTCGACTTGTTTGGTCAGCGCTTGCTGGAGGTCTGGTCGGGGCTGCCGGTGCTTTACTTGCTAATTATCCTTTCAGGTTTCGTCGAGCCGAATTTCTGGTGGCTGCTGGGGATCATGGCGCTGTTTTCCTGGTTGGCACTGGTGGACGTGGTGCGCGCCGAGTTCCTTCGCGGACGCAATCTGGAGTACGTCAAAGCGGCACGTGCGTTGGGCCTGACCGACCGTAAAGTGATCGTGCGGCACATTCTGCCAAACGCGATGAACGCGACGTTGAGTTACCTGCCGTTCATTCTCACCGGGGCGATCTCGACCCTCACCGCCCTCGACTTCCTCGGCTTCGGCATGCCTGCCGGCAGCGCCTCGCTGGGCGAGTTGATCGGTCAGGGCAAACAGAATCTGCAAGCGCCGTGGCTCGGGCTGACGGCGTTTTTCACCCTGGCGCTGATTCTTTCTTTACTGGTGTTTATCGGTGAAGCATTGCGTGACGCGTTTGATCCTCGATCTTGAAGCGGACTGTTGAAATGAGTGACAACCTGATCGAAATCCGTGACCTCAACGTGGCCTTCAGTGGCCAGGCCGCGGTGCGCAACCTGTGCCTGGACATCCGCCCCGGCGAGTGCCTGGCGCTGGTCGGCGAATCCGGCTCGGGCAAATCGGTGACCGCCCACTCGATCCTGCAATTACTACCCGACGGCGGCACCACATCCTCCGGGAGCATTCGCTATCGTGGCCAGGAACTGCTCGGCGCGGACGTCGTGACTTTGCGAGCATTGCGCGGCAATCGCATCGCGATGATTTTCCAGGAGCCAATGACCTCTCTCAATCCGTTGCACAGCGTCGAAAAGCAGATTGGCGAAACCCTGCTGGTGCACAAGGGACTGGGTGGCAAGGCGGCGCAAAAACGCACCCTTGAACTGCTCGAACTAGTGGGCATCCAAAAGCCCAAAGAGCGCCTCAAGGCCTACCCGCACCAGCTCTCGGGCGGCCAGCGACAACGGGTGATGATCGCCATGGCGTTGGCCTGCGAGCCTGAATTGTTGATCGCCGATGAGCCGACCACCGCACTGGACGTGACGGTGCAGCGCAAGATCCTGCTGCTGCTCAAATCACTGCAACAACGCCTGGGCATGTCGCTGCTGCTGATCAGCCACGACCTCAATCTGGTGCGCAGCATCGCCCAGCGTGTCTGCGTGATGCGCGGCGGCGAGATCGTCGAGCAAGCCGAGTGCGAGCATCTCTTCAATCAACCGCAACATCCTTACAGTCGCCTGTTGCTGAACGCCGAGCCGGAAGGTGAAGCCCTGCCTCGCGACGAGCGCGAGGCAGTACTGGAAGTCGACAACCTCAGCGTGCGTTTTCCGTTGAGCGGCGGATTGTTCCAGCGCAAAACCTGGTTGCGTGCGGTCGACGGCATCAGCCTGAGCATTCAACGCGGCAAGACGCTGGGCATCGTCGGCGAATCCGGTTCCGGCAAGTCCACGCTCGGTCAGGCGATCCTGCGCCTGCTCGACTCCAAAGGCAGCATCTGCTTTCAGGGCAAGGCGCTCGACAGCCTGAACCAAAAACAACTGCGACCATGGCGCAAGCAGATGCAGGTGGTGTTCCAGGATCCGTTTGGCAGCCTCAGCCCGCGGATGTCGGTGGCACAGATCATCAGCGAAGGTCTGGAAGTCCACAGCCAATTGAGTGCTGCCGAATGCGAAGCGCAGGTCATCCAGGTACTGAAAGAAGTCGGCCTTGACCCGCAAAGCCGCCATCGTTACCCGCACGAATTCTCCGGAGGCCAGCGCCAACGGATCGCCATCGCCCGCGCCCTGGTACTCAAACCAGCACTGATCCTGCTCGATGAACCGACCTCGGCGCTTGATCGCACGGTGCAAAAACAGGTAGTCGCCCTGCTCCGTCAGCTTCAGGAAAAACACGGCCTGACCTACCTGTTCATCAGCCATGACCTGGCCGTGGTTCGCGCCCTGGCCCATGACATGATCGTGATCAAGGACGGCAAAGTCGTGGAGCGCGGCGCCAGCCATGAGGTGTTCGACGCGCCGCAGCACCCCTATACCAAAGAGCTGTTGGCCGCGGCGCATCCGGGCTGGGTATGATCACGCACATGTCGTTGGACCGCGTCGCGTCCATCGCGAGCAAGCTCGCTCCCACATAGGATCTGCGGCGTTAACAAGACCCTGTGGGAGCGAGCTTGCTCGCGATGGGGCCTGCACAGGCAATACATATTCTGGATATGAAACGATGAACGACACCGAAAGCCTCAAGGACTACCAACGTGTGCGCATGCTGGCGATCCGCTCATTGTTCGAGATCATCGAGCAATCCAGCGAAGGCACGGTGATCGTCGACCGCGACGCGAACATTGTCTGGATGAACGAGCGCTATGCCAAACGCTTCGGCCTGGCATCGGCCGAAGTGGCGATCGGCAAGGCTTGCGAAAGTGTGATCCCCGGCAGCCTGTTGCGCGAGGTAGTCCGTACGGGTCGACCGATCCTGCTGGACATGCAGGACACGCCCAAAGAGCCGTTGGTGGTCATGCGCCTACCGATTCACGATGACGCCGGCGCGGTGATTGGTGCCATCGGGTTCGCGCTGTTCGATGAGTTGCGCAGCCTGTCACCGATGCTCAAGCGTTACCTGAGCATGCAGGAAGAGCTGGCCTCGACCCGTTCGCTGCTGCGCGCTCGTCAAGCCAAGTACACCTTCGCGCACTTCATTGGCACCAGCGCTGCCAGCCTTGAAGTCAAACGCCGCGCCCGGCGCAGCGCCAGCACCGAATCCCCGGTTTTGTTGCTGGGTGAAACCGGCACCGGCAAAGAGCTGCTGGCCCAGGCGATTCACGGTGCCTCGCCACGGGCACACAAAGCCTTTGTCAGTATCAACAGCGCGGCGATCCCCGAAGCGCTGCTCGAAGCCGAATTTTTCGGTACCGCACCCGGCGCCTTCACCGGCGCAGATCGCAAGGGTCGCTCCGGCAAGTTGCAGATCGCTCAGGGCGGCACCTTGTTTCTTGACGAGATCGGCGACATGCCGCTGCCGTTGCAAAGCAAACTTCTGCGGGTGTTGCAGGAAAAAGAATTCGAACCGGTCGGCTCCAACGAGGTGATCCAGAGCGACGTGCGGGTGATCGCCGCGACCTCCACCGACCTTGAAGCGGCGATCAAACGCGGCGAGTTTCGTGCTGACCTGTATTACCGCCTCAACGTGTTGCCGATCCAGGTGCCGCCCCTGCGCGAGCGCCTCGACGACCTGCCGGCCCTGAGCGAAGCAATTCTGGAAGAACTGCGCAGTCAGCATGAACTCGACAGTCAGGCCCTGGAGTTGCTCGGCCAACACGCCTGGCCGGGGAACATTCGCGAACTGCGCAACGTGCTGGAACGGGCCGCGCTGCTCAGTGATGACCTGATCCTGAACGCTACCGAGATTCGCGCGGCGATTGGCAATTTTGTTCCGGTACAGCGCTCCGCTCCCTTGGCCATAGAAACCATTGCCAATGAGACCTTCAGTGCTGCGCGCGAACGCTTCGACCGACAGCTGATTGAAAGCACACTCGCGGAGTGTGGCGGCAAGGTTATCGAAGCGGCGACACGGCTGGGGCTTGGGCGTTCGACGCTGTACAAGAAAATGGTGGCGTTGGGGATTGCCGAGTCTCAATAACGAGACATTGATCTCTATTGATAGACACGTCGTGAAATCGCGTCGCGGCCATCGCGGGCAAGCCTTGCTCCTACAGGTTTTGTGCCGATCGCGCATGATGCGCACACCCGAAATCTGTAGGAGCAAGGCTTGCCCGCGATGGCGTCAGTCCGAACAGCACAATCTCAAAATAGAGACAAATATTTTGAAATTCTTCTCCACAGATAAAAATATTCTTATTTTTCAATCACTTAATAATTTGGCACAAAACTCGCTATAGCCCCTCCCACACCCGCTCCACCCCACAAAAATAACAATTCAGGAGACACACCATGAGTGTGATCATTGCCTTGGCAGCCCTCGCGCTGCTGATGCTGGCTGCTTACCGTGGCTACAGCGTCATTCTCTTCGCTCCGATTGCCGCCCTTGGCGCGGTCCTGCTCACTGACCCTTCTGCCGTTGCGCCCGCCTTCACCGGCGTATTCATGGAGAAGATGGTCGGCTTCATCAAACTGTACTTCCCGGTGTTCCTGCTCGGCGCCGTGTTCGGCAAGCTGATTGAGTTGTCGGGTTTCTCGCGCTCGATCGTCGCCGCAGCAATTCGTCTGCTCGGTACTCGCCAGGCGATGCTGGTGATCGTGCTGGTGTGCGCCCTGCTCACCTACGGTGGCGTGTCGCTGTTCGTCGTCGTGTTCGCGGTGTACCCGTTTGCGGCGGAGATGTTCCGTCAGAGCAATATCCCGAAACGGCTGATCCCGGCGACCATCGCCCTCGGCGCGTTTTCTTTCACCATGGACGCCCTGCCCGGCACCCCGCAAATCCAGAACATCATCCCCAGCACCTTCTTCAACACCACGGCCTGGGCCGCGCCCTGGTTGGGTTTGATCGGCGCGATTTTCGTATTCTGCGCCGGCATGCTGTTCCTCCAGCGCCAGCGCAACAAGGCCCAGCGCAGCGGTGAAGGCTATGGCTCGGTACTGCGCAACGAGCCGGAAACCGCCGCAGACGTGAAGCTACCCAACCCATGGATCGCCCTCTCGCCGCTGTTGCTGGTGGGCATCATGAACCTGCTATTCACCCACTGGATTCCACTGTGGTACGGCAAGACCCACAGCCTGAGCCTGCCGGGCATGGCCGCGCCGGTGACCACCGAAATCGCCAAACTCACCGCGATCTGGGCGGTCCAGGCCGCGTTGCTGGTGGGCATCATCATGGTGCTGGTGTTCGGCTTTCAGGCGATCCGCGGCAAGCTCGCCGAGGGCAGCAGAAGCGCAGTCAGTGGCGCCTTGCTGGCGGCCATGAACACCGCGTCGGAATACGGCTTTGGCGCGGTCATCGCGTCCTTGCCCGGCTTCCTGGTACTGGCCGACTGGCTCAGAAGCATCCCTAACCCGCTGATCAATGAAGCGATCACCGTGACCCTGCTGGCCGGCATCACCGGCTCGGCCTCGGGCGGCATGAGCATCGCCCTGGCGGCGATGGCCAATGACTTCATCGCGGCGGCCCACGCGGCGAACATTCCGCTGGAAGTGCTGCACCGGGTCGCCGCCATGGCCAGTGGCGGCATGGACACCCTGCCGCACAACGGCGCGGTCATTACCTTGCTCGCGGTGACGGGCTTGACCCACCGTGAAGCCTATAAAGACATTTTCTGTATTACGCTGATCAAGACCCTGGCGGTCTTCGTAGTCATCGGTACTTTCTACGCCACCGGCATTGTGTGAGGCATTCATGACAACTCTTTCGGGCAAAACCGCACTGGTCACCGGCTCCACCAGCGGCATCGGTCTGGGCATCGCACTGAGCCTGGCCAAGGCCGGCGCCAACCTGATCCTCAATGGTTTCGGCGATGCTTCCAAGGTCATCACCGAGGTGCAACAGTTCGGCGGCAAGGTCGGCCATCACCCGGCCGACGTCAGCGACCCCGCACAAATTGCCGAGATGATCGCCTACGCCGAACGCGAGTTCGGCGGCGTCGATATTCTGGTGAACAACGCTGGCATCCAGCACGTGTCTGCGGTGGAAGACTTCCCCGTGGAACGCTGGGATTCGATCATTGCGATCAACCTGTCCTCGGTGTTTCACAGCACCCGTTTGAGCCTGCCAGGCATGCGCACCAAAGGTTGGGGGCGGATCGTCAACATCGCCTCGGTGCACGGCCAGGTCGGTTCGGTCGGCAAAGCCGCCTACGTCGCCGCCAAGCACGGGGTGATCGGCCTGACCAAAGTGGTCGGCCTGGAAACCGCTACCAGCAACGTCACCTGCAACGCCATTTGCCCAGGCTGGGTGTTGACTCCCCTGGTGCAGAAGCAGATCGACGACCGCGCCGCCGCCGGGGTCGACCCACAGCAGGCGCAACATGATTTACTGGCCGAGAAGCAACCGTCGCTGGAATTTGTGACCCCTTCGCAACTGGGCGAACTGGTGCTGTTTCTATGCAGTGAAGCCGGCAGCCAGGTGCGTGGCGCGGCGTGGAATATTGATGGTGGGTGGTTGGCACAGTAGAAGGCTAGTTAGCATCTGTGGCGAGGGAGCTTGCTCCCGCTCGGCTGCGCAGCAGTCGTAAAATGATGAACGCGTTGCCATTGGAGGAACGCGCCAGCCAGTTTGGGCCCGCTTCGCGGACCAGCGGGAGCAAGCTCCCTCGCCACAAGAGGCAGTGAGCGTGTAATAAGAAAAACAAGAGGCGAACCATGTCAGAAGTATTGTGGAAACCCAGCGCCGAGCGCATCGGCAAAACCCGCATGGATGCCTTCCGGCGCTTCAGCAATCAGCGGCACAACCTTGCACTCGCCGACTACCCGGCGTTGCATCAATGGAGCATCGATCAGCGCGAAGATTTCTGGCAGACCATCGTCGATTTTTTCGAGATCACGTTTCACCAGCCACCGAGCACGGTGCTGCGTGAAGGCCCGCAGATGCCCAGCGCCGAATGGTTTCCCGACGCCACGCTGAACTTTGCCGAACACCTGCTGCGTCGTCGCGATGACGCAACCGCCGTGATTGCCATCGCCGAAAACGGCCAGCGCGAAACCCTGAGCTACTTTGAGCTGGCCGAGCACGTCGCCGGTCTGCAAAAAAGCCTGAGAGCCGCGGGCGTCGGCCTGGGTGATCGAGTCGCGGCATGCATGCCGAACACCTGGCAAACACTGGTGGGCATGCTCGCGACCACCAGCCTGGGCGCGATCTGGTCCTGTTCGTCACCCGATTTCGGCACACACGGGGTGGTTGACCGCTTCGGTCAGATCGAACCGAAAGTGCTGATCACCTGCGCTGGCTATCGCTATGCCGGCAAAGAGATCGATCAGACCACCAAGGTCAACGAAATTCTTGAGCGCCTGCCATCGCTGCAGCAACTGATCATCGTCCCATACGCCCGACCACAAGCCCGCATTGAAGACTACAAAACTCAAGCTAGGGTCGCGTTGTGGGACAGTTTTTACCGTCCGGGCGGCGAGCCCGAGTTCGTCGCGGTGCCCTTCGCTCATCCGCTGTACATTCTCTACTCCAGCGGCACGACCGGCGTGCCGAAATGCATCATCCACAGCGTCGGCGGTGTGCTGCTGCAACACGTCAAGGAACACGGTTTGCACGTCGACCTCGGACCTGACGACCGACTGTTCTACTACACCACCTGTGGCTGGATGATGTGGAACTGGCTGGTCTCGGCATTGGCGGTCGGCAGCAGCGTGGTGCTGTACGACGGCTCGCCTTTCCATCCCGGTCCGCAACGCTTGATCGACCTGATCGACAGCGAAGCCATCAGCGTCTTCGGCACCAGCCCCAAATACCTCGCGACCCTTGAAAGCAATGAGATCCAGCCACGCCTCAGCCATGACTTGAGCAGTCTGAAAGCCCTGCTGTCGACCGGTTCGGCACTGTCACCGCAAAGCTACGAGTATGTTTACCGCGAGATCAAAAGCGAACTGTGCCTGTCGTCGATGTCCGGCGGCACCGACATCGTTTCCTGCTTCATCGCCGGCAATCCGGTCCTGCCGGTCCGTCGTGGCGAGATGCAGGGCAAGGGTCTGGGCATGGCCGTTGAAGTCTGGAATGAGTCCGGGCAACCGGTGATCGGCGAAAAAGGTGAACTGGTTTGCACCCGGCACTTCCCGGCCATGCCGATCGGCCTGTGGAATGACCCACACCAGGAAAAACTCCGCGCATCGTATTTCAGCCAGTTTCCTGACGTCTGGGCTCAGGGCGACTATGCCGAACAACGGCCCAACGGCAGTTGGTTGATCCACGGGCGCTCTGACGCGGTACTCAACCCCGGCGGCGTGCGCATCGGCACAGCAGAAATCTACCGTCAGGTGGAAAAAGTCCATCAGGTACTGGACTCGGTCGCCATCGGTCAGCAATGGCAGGATGACGTGCGCGTGGTGTTGTTCGTGCGCCTGCGTGACAGCGTGATGCTGGACGACAACCTTGAGCAGGAGATTCGCCAGGTCATCCGCGCCAACACCACGCCTCGGCACGTGCCGGCGAAGATTGTTGCAGTGACGGATATACCGCGAACCATCAGCGGCAAAGTAGTTGAGCTGGCGGTGAGGAATGTAGTGCATGGATTACCGGTGAAAAACACCGATGCACTGGCCAATCCCGAGGCGCTGGAGCAGTTTCGGGATCGGCCAGAGCTGAACGATTGAACGCTCCAGACAGAGCATTGACTGCCGATGCCACAGGACGACCTGAGGCATCGGCACAAACTTCAGTGGGTATTAAAATTCACCAACACCTCACCATGAATCGGGCCGCCTGCACTGTCTTCAATGGCCGCATTTATAATGCCGATGTTCTTCAAGTACTCAGGCTTGTCAGTTTCCCGCTGGCTGAGCAATGCTGTTGTCAGCGCAAAAGAGTCAGCATTGATAAGTGCTTTTCCGCGTTGATGATAGTGAACAGTCGCGCCGCTGGTCGGTCTTGGAAGACGACCTGCAGCAAGGTTCAACAAGGGCGCCACGTCTAACCCTCGGCGACCCTGTTTCGCCGCTTTGGCGGAGACCACGTCGGTCGTGGTAGACCCGGCGCGGAACATTTCGTGAATCAGATCATCGGCAATCTCACTGTATTTAAAACCTGCCAATCTAAAACGATCATTCAAGTTTTGAGTATTGATGGTCAGGAACTGATGATCTGCCGTCCCCGTCATGATTTCCTGTTTCCATTTACTGTAGTCAAATGGATTTACCTGAACGATATTCACGTTATCTTTTGCACTGTCCAAAATAAAATTACTTGCGGAGGTGCCGTTGAAGTCTGTTCTGAGGATTTCCAAGAAGTTGAGCAAGTCGTCACGAGCCTGAGGCGTGCTTCCCAGAAACAGGCCGATTGCGAGGTCGGTTTCATGATTGAGGGACGGCGTCGTCAGTACCGAGAGTGCGTTATCGATCTTCTGGCGCGCAATTGGCAAGCTCTGTTGAATAATCTGGCGGCTATAACCAGCAGGCAGTGCCCTGCTGAAGTCGGGTAGAGAAAACGCTTGCTTGAAATCGAAGTCGGCCAGTCGTTTGCCCCAAGGTTTACCGTATCGATTGACGGCATACCAGTGGTTTTTTTGACTGACAGCACACACGCTTAACACGTCGACCGTACTGCCGCGAGGGCGCCACGTACCTTGTCCAAGATGGGGCAAGTTCGCCGACTGGAGCAGATCCACAGACTTGGCTTTGCCTGTCAGTCTACGCAACTGGGATGTTGCCGCCTCTACCAATTGGGCACCCTCACGTCCCAACTGCAACCCACTTTTTAAAACCGCTTTCGAGCTTCGGTACGCTGCGGTAGGCAAACCATCGATCGGATTAAAAACCGACACCGTCAGTTTCAAACCGAACCTTGCAAAACTGACGACTTTTGACGTTAGGGAAACAGTCCTGGACGCAATGCTCAAGATTTTGGTCGTAACACCCAATGCGGTAAAGAAAATGCCGATACCGTCCATAATGCAACCAAACACCCCGTCGACTACCCGGTTTCTTTCTCCGGAGGCAATATCCTCGATGCATTTCTTGAACGGTACGACCAGATCAACAACAGAGGTCGCCACCTTATCCCTGGTAACGATATTTTGTTCTCGCTCAGTGAGTACGGTCGCTGCCTCGGTGAGTTCATTAACCGTCGCTAAAGGACGATTAGTGACAATGAACTGCGCAATATTGGTGATGTGCGAGTTAGCGAAGTGTTGATAAGCGCTGCGTTTTTGCTCGGGTCTGGAGGTCGGCGCCGCAAGAGTGCCCAGTTTTTCTATAACCGCGTCGCTTATGATTCCCGTGCCAGGCTCGGTCCCATGGGTATAGCTCCTGAGGTCGATCCGAGGATGAAACACAGGAAGTGCCGGCGAAAGATCCGTCATGCTTCCCTTGAATTCCAGTCGGGAAGGCATGCTCATTATCCCGGTTTGTTGAATTATATTACCCAAGTGAGTATTGACCCGGCAGATACCTTGCAAGGTGAACATTTCATAGCAAAGAATTTGGTTATTACCGTGGGAGACACACATAACAATGCCATATCGCCCGGTTGCCTCATCTTTTTTCGCTTGGCTCTCCTTGGGTTTAGGCGCAGTAGTATTGACTCCCACGAGGCCGGTCTGGCCTGAAGATTGACCGACAAGCTCACTGACCGATGATCGAACGGTGAAAAAGGTGACTGCATGAGTCTCGAAAATTTCAAGATCTGCGCTCAGCATATGCGACATTGCCAATTTGATACTGGCTGCCATTACCCGATGGAGGTTGCCGTGATGCTCGAGTACCTGCGCTTCAAACCTGGGCTGATTAGGGCTCACCCCCTGCAGCAACGGATAGCGATCATAAAGTCTCCCGTCTTCGCGCCAGTCCCATTCTGCACTTGTCAGTTCACCTTCCACATGCAGATCGAGCATGGACATCTTGTAGGAGTGCGAGAGCCTATCACTGTAGTGTCTGAGCACCCGCTGCTCTAAAAAATCACACCCGGGCGCTGCCTCTTTCAGTGCCGTCAATGCAATCTCTTTTCGGCTCGGCAGTGGAGTAGAGAATACCTTGACCCCCTCAGCCAAGTCCTTCACATAGAGTTGATAAGCGGACATGGCACTTTCAGCAGCCTCCTCGGCAGATGCCGTCAGCGCCTCATGCGTAATGACCTCGTTGATTAAAGCCCAGTCAATAATTGATTCGATAGCTAACACGCCCTGCAACTGTGCCAGTGACGAACTGATCGAATCCATACTGGCGAACCACATGACTTGCTCATAAGTCATGAAGCGTGAAGCCCCTGTGGAGTTCCGCTCGACTAACGCCACCGCCTGACAAAAAGTCACCCAGCCTATCGAACCTGCGAGGAGTCCCCTAGGCAGGCTCTTGACCAAAAAACCGGGAGCAATACCGGCCAACAGCAAATGCGACGCCAAGGGTGCCACCCCGCTGGAAACTCGCTGGTTACTCACGAGGTGTCGTTCCACATCCTCACGAACAATAAACAGTGGTCTATCAACAGAGCTCATCGGCTCATAAACATCATATGTGCCGAAACTATTTCGTTCCTCATTCACACCAAAAAGGGGATTGAGTTCAAGAAGAATCGCCGTGACGAGCAGTTGCGCCAGATCGTTCTCGTTTATAGTTTCGCCGTCGCCCGAACCATACCAACCCAAAGCACCAAGGTATTTTTTTGCCAGCTCTTGAGAAAAAGTATGGCTCACTAATTTCGCTATTGTTTCATTCGCATTCTGCCAGTCAACATGACCGGAAAGCGTTGGCTGGACATTGTTATATAACGTGTCGAGCAAGCTCTGACCCTTGGGCACAAATTGGGCGGTCAGTGCGCGAATCTCCGCGTACTGGGAGGTAGTCAGTACAACTGACTCACCGTCATGACCCGTGAGTTGCTCCCAGTAATTACCGAGGCGATCAGACGCGGGCCATTGCCACTCCAGAAAGGTCAGCAGATTTTCAACCTCTTCCACATTCTCTGGTACTTTTAGTCCGTGAAAGCGCATCCATTGAGACGGGACTGCATAACCACCACCCGACCTCACTTCTCCGCCTGTCTCTTTTGCAGCGGCGACCAGGTTGCGCAACTGGGGCCCGACAACCGGATCGGAGTGGAAGTGTTGAGCAACATCCAACCTGCCATGAGGTCCCATGACCTCCAAACAGCCACTGCTGGTGACAAATGGCGGGTAGGATAAACGTACTTTCTCCCGGGCAAATACAGCTTTAACCTGTTCCAAACGAAGCATGTCGTTCAGCATTTTACAGACAGGCTCGTGTACATAACCAAGCGATGATTCCGCCATCAGCGGGAAAATACGGTTGCTGAAATCAATGACCTCATTATCGGGCCGGCCTCTCCGGCTACCAATGATAGCCTTAAGCTCACCAATTAATTCCCGGCGATCTACTTCATCAGCTGCCGTACACAACAAGTAATTTCCAGCAGCGGAAGCAGCAGATTTATCCAAAGTATTTCTGATTTTCATATTATGACCCCGTTCAAGCTCCGATATTGTTTTGAACAAAACGGAACTCTAATCAAAAATAGAAAACCATCAACCAGCAACTTATTAGCCAGCATTACAAAAAACATCAAGACCACACTAAACCCACACCCTTAATACATTAAAAACATTATCACTCAACCAACCCCCACCCCCCAGCCGGTAGTTCCCGAGGCACTGTCGACTCGGCATTTAGTTTCAGCCGCAGCCTCAAATTATTAACGGAGTCCGCATGTTTCAACGCCTCGTTCTCACTGACCACTCCCTCCATAACCAACTTGTAAAGTTCGCCATCGAACGTCTGCATGCCCTGCTCCGCAGACTTCTCAATGATGTTCTTGAGTTCACCCAACTCATTGCGCCGGATCAGATCGCCAATGGTTGGCGTGCCCAGCATGACCTCCACCGCCGCCCGGCGCTGGCCATCGAGGGTGTGCACCAGACGTTGGGAAACGAAGGCCTTTAGGTTGTTGCCCAGATCATTGAGCAACTGCCCGCGGCGCTCTTCAGGGAAAAAGTTGATGATCCGGTCCAGCGCCTGATTGGCGTTGTGGGCGTGCAAGGTGGAGATCACCAGGTGCCCGGTGTCGGCAAAGGCCAACGCATGTTCCATGGTTTCGCGGTCGCGGATTTCGCCGATCAGCACCACATCCGGGGCCTGGCGCAGGGTGTTCTTCAAGGCGGCGTGGAAGCTGCGTGTATCCACGCCTACCTCGCGCTGGTTGATGATCGATTTCTGATGGCGATGGATATATTCCACCGGGTCTTCGATGGTGATGATGTGCCCGCTGCTGTGGCGATTGCGGTAATCGATCAGCGCGGCCAGTGATGTTGATTTACCCGAATCCGTGGCGCCGACAAACAACATCAGTCCTTGTTTGAGCATCACTGTCTCAAGCAGCACGGCAGGCAGATTGAGGTCTTCAAAACGTGGAATATCGAGTTTGATGTTGCGCGCCACAATCGACACGTCGTTGCGTTGTTTGAAGATATTGACTCGAAAACGCCCGACACCCGCCAGCGAAACCGCCAGGTTCATTTCCAGCTCGCGGTCGAACTCCACGCGCTGCTCGGCGTCCATAATGGCCTCGGCAATCCCGGCGATCTCGCCGGACTTGAAGGCCTCGCTGGTCAGCGCTCTGAGCGCACCATTAAATCGCCCGGTGGGCGGTGCTCCGGTAGACAGGTAAAGATCGGAGCCATCCTGGCTGGCCAGCATTCCTAGCAGCGAGTGAATTTCCATGGCAAAAAATATCCATTGAGTCTTCCATTGAACGAAAATTGCCAGGGCACGCCACTTTTCACGCGTCCGAGCGTCTACTCCTCCGAAGAATAGTTGATGCAGTAGCACTGACATGATGCAGGAACCCCTGATGAACGGATCCCCTACCGGCAGCGATGCCCAGGCCTTGATTGCCCGACTCGACTGGGCACAAAGCCCGCTGGGCTCTGCCAGCAACTGGCCACAGAGCCTGCGCACCGCCGTGGACATCGTGATTCACTCGCCCATGCCCATGCTGTTGTGATGGGGACCAGAGCTCTCGCAGATATACAACGACGGCTTTGCACTGCTGGCCGGCAACAAGCATCCGCAGGCTTTCGGACAACCCACGCACCAGACATGGCCAGAACTAAAAGACTTCACGGACCCCATTTATAGCGCTGTCCTACAGGGCCAAGTGCGCTCCTACACCGAGCAGTGCTTTAACCTGCAACGCGATGGTGGCGAAGCGGATTTCTAGCTGGACCTGACCTACAGCCCGATTCGCGACGAACGTGGGCTGGTCGCCCGCAGCATCAAGCACTGCATCGGCCAGGGCTCAACGTGCTGTTCATGACCGGCTACGCGGAAAAAGCCGCCGAACGTCAGGGCTTTCTCGACGTGGGCATGGACCTGCTCGCCAAACCCTTTACCCTTGAACAACTGGCCGGCAAGATTCGGCACATGATCCGCCGAACCGGATGATTTGAGGCATAATCGCGCCCGCCGCCACAACCGCTCCAAGGTAACTGCCCCAATGAAAGCTCAAGCCCGCCATATTCTGGTGAAAACGGCCGAAGAGGCCGAACAGCTCAAACAACGCATCGCCAAGGGCGAGGCCTTTGATGTGCTGGCCAAGAAGTATTCGACCTGCCCGTCCGGTAAACGCGGAGGTGACCTGGGTGAAGTTCGGCCAGGGCAGATGGTCGGTGCTATCGATGCGGTGATCTTCAAAAAACCGCTGCGCGTCGTGCACGGGCCGATCAAGAGCAAGTTTGGTTATCACCTGGTGCAGGTGTTTTACCGGGATTAGAGAATTTAGGGCCCCTGTGGCGAGGGAGCTTGCTCCCGCTGGGTTGCGAAGCGACCCTAAAATCAGCCATCGCGAGTAGTCAGATGGGCCGCGATTACCGGATTACGACCGCTTCGCGGCCGAGCGGGAGCAAGCTCCCTCGCCACATTGACCGTATTCAGCCTCGGGGAATCAGTGCCCCCGGCACCTGAATCACCCGGCTCGCCAACCGATGCCCGGCCTCTGCGGCTTCTGCGGGGCTTGCACCACGGAGCCGACTGGCCAGATACGCCGCGCTGAACGAATCCCCGGCCGCCGTGGTGTCCACCACCCGCTCTACGCGTTGCGCCGGGACCTCGAACGACTCACCGCCAAAGCGAATCAGACACGGCTCGGCGCCCCGCTTGAGCACCACTTCCGGCGTGCCAATCTGCTCGTAGGCCGCGAACACCGCCGCACAATCGGAAAAGTGGAACAGCGCCTGTTCATCGTCCACCGTCAGCAGTGCCATATCGACATAGGGCAAAACTTCGCGGTACGCCGTCCGAGCCTGTTCGACGGTGCTCCACAAACGTGGCCGATAGTTGTTGTCAAAGACAATCCGCGCATCCCGCTGGCGAGCTTCGATCAGCGTTTCAATGAGCCTTTTACGCCCTTCTTCGCCCAGTACCGCCAGGGTGATGCCACTGAAATACAACACAGCGTAATCCGGCAGCGCCGCAAGAATCGGTGCCGCCGCCGGCGTGGTGAAGCAATCGCGCACGGCGGCTTCGTTGCGCCAATAGAGGAAACGACGTTCACCCGAAGCATCGGTCTGGATGCAGTACAAACCGGGTAAACGCCCCGGTAGCCGCTGGACCATGCTCAGGCCGATGCCCTCTTCGGACCAGCTCTGGCACATGGCGTCGCTGAAACTGTCATCGCCCAGCGCAGTGACGTAATCCACCGAGACCTTATCGCCCAATTCGCGAGACAGGTAGACCGCAGTGTTCAGGGTGTCGCCGCCAAAACTCTGTTGCAGACTGCCGTCGGCGCGCTGCTGCAACTCGATCATGCACTCGCCGATCAACGCGATGCGCGGGGTGTTGGGGCCGAGAGGGCTGAGGGTGTTCATGGTTGTGGGTTCTCTGGTGTTTCGGTGTTGTCTGACAGGGCCTCATCGCGAGCAAGCTTTGCTCCTACGGTCAGCACAAACGCGTAGGAGCAAAGCTTGCTCGCGAAGGCCGCGCTGCGGTCTCAAACCTAGAAACAGGTTTCCATGCTTTCGATGACGTTCAACTGCTCATCCACCAGGCAACCGGTGCGCCATTTGTCGAAGGTCAGACACGGGTGAGAAGTGCCAAACGAGATGATGTCGCCCACTCGCAACTGAACCCCGGGCGCAACTGTCATGAACGCATGCTGATCCATCACCGCCGTCACGGTGCAGGCACTGACATCGTCGCCTACCGCCGGCACCACACCTGCTCGATAACGCAGCAACGGCACTGGCAGCCCCGCGTCATAGGCCACATCGCGCTTGCCCAGGGCGATCACCGCAAAACCCGGCTCCGGCAACGACTGCACATGGGCCCAGACCTCCAGCGCCGGGCGCAGGCCTTCGTGCAAGTCGCTACGACGATCGAGCACGCAGCATTGCGCTTCCTTGTAGATGCCATGGTCGTGAGCCACGTAACTGCCTGGACGCAGCACACTGAGGAAACGTCCGGCGGCGTTCTGCGCTTCGAAGGACTCGGCGATCAGGTCATACCAGGCCGAACCCGAGGCAGTGATGATTGGCTTATCGATGGCGAAAGCGCCGCTGTCTTGCAGCTGCACCGCGAGGCGCACCAGGGACGCAGCAAATTCGCGGATGCCACTGACCGCCTGGTCGCCGTGAATCACCCCTTCGTAGCCCTCAATGCCGGTCAACGCCAACCCCGGCTGCGCGTTGATCGCGGCGGCCAGCGCCAGTACTTCAGCTTCGCTGCGGCAACCGCAACGGCCGCCGACCACGCCGTACTCGATCATCACGTTCAGACGCAGACCACGCGCGGCGAAAAACGCCCCGAGGTCGGCGACGTTGTCCGGGTGATCGACCATGCAGTGAAAGTCGAATGCCGGATCCGCCAGCAACTCAGCGATCAGCGCCATATTCGGCGCACCCACCAACTGATTGGCCATCAACACCCGGCGCACGCCATGGGCGTAGGCGGCGCGAGTCTGCACCGCGGTGGCCAGGGTGATGCCCCAGGCGCCCGCTTCCAACTGGCGGCGAAACAGCGACGGGGTCATGCTGGTTTTGCCGTGCGGCGCCAACTCGGCACCGCTGTTGCTGACGAACGCCTGCATCCAGCGAATGTTGTGCTCCAGCGCTTCGCGGTGCAGCACCAGCGCCGGCAGACTGACGTCACGCACCAGGTTGGCACCGGGTTGGCCAGTGCCCTTTTCCACGGCGGCGATGTTCAAGGCAGAAGACATGTTCTAACTCCTCACACGCGGCCGCGAACGGCCACTGTTATTCGTTGATGCGACGGGCCAGGTTGTTCGCGCTTTCGATCAACACCCGGCGATAGTCGTGGTAATTGTTCTTGGCATCGGCCCTTGGGGCGACGATGCACAGGGTCGCAATGGCCACGCCGCTCGGGTCTTTCACCGGGGCAGCGAAGCAATGGGTGAAGGTGTCGGCGACGCTATCGAAGGAGAAGAAACCGTCGATGCCGGCCTGACGGATTTCCGCCAGAAAACGCTCCAGCGGCAGACGTTCGCCGTCAGGCAGGATGAAGTCCTCCTCATCGATCAGATCGACGATTTGCTGGTCACTCAAATGCGCCAGCAACAAGCGCCCGGAAGCGGTCCACGGGATCGGCGCGTTCTCGCCGATGTCCGAGGAAATGCGGAAATGCCGCTCGCCCTCCTTCATCAGCGCCACCGTGTATTTGCGCCCGTTGAGCAGGCACATCTGCGCGGTTTCACGGGTCTGGCTGACGATCTCCTGCAAGGCGTGATCGGCCTCGCGGCTCAGGTCGAAATGGCGCAGATGCGCCTGACCGAGAAAGTACAGTTGCCGGCCGAGGTAGACGTGACCCTCCTTGCCCACCGGTTCGAGAATCCGTCGTTCAAGCAGGGACGCGACCAGCTCGTAGACCGTGGATTTCGGGCTGCCGATACCGCTGGCGATGTCGTTCGGACGCAGCGGCTGGCCGACTTCCTTGAGAAAGTCGAGGATATCGAACGCCCGATCCAGACCGCGAGCCCGGCGCTTGATGGTGTCTTCGGTCATTTCAGTGGGTTCCCATTCAAATTCGTCCGTAGGAGCTGCCGCAGGCTGCGATCTTTTGATCTTGCCCTTCCGGCACTTCCAAAAACGCCAAAAGATCGCAGCCTTCGGCAGCTCCTACAAGAACAAATCAGGCCTTCTTCGCCTTATAAGCGATGCAATCAATCTCGACCTTGCAATCGACCATCATGTTCGCCTGCACGCAGGCCCGGGCCGGTGCGTGTTCAGGGCTGAAGTATTCGGAGAAGACTTTGTTGAAGCTCCAGAAATCCCGTGGATCTTCCAGCCATACGCCCGTACGCACTACGTCTTCGAGACCATAACCGGCTTCTTCGAGGATCGCGATCAGGTTGCGCATAGTCTGATGAGTCTGCTCGACGATCCCGCCGGCAATGATTTCGCCGTCCACCGCCGGCACCTGGCCAGACACATGCAGCCAGCCATCGGCTTCTACCGCACGGGCGAAAGGACGGGGCTGGCCGCCACCGGCGGTGCTACCAGTGCCGTAACGAGTAATGCTCATGGGTGTTTCTCCTGATTCAAAATTGAATGCTAAAAACGGGTGTTCTTGAGAAATTCCGCCAGGCGCGGAGACTGCGGGCGTTCGAACAGTTCCTTCGGTGGCCCCTGCTCTTCGATACGCCCCTGATTCATGAAAACGATCTTGTCCGAGACCTCAAAGGCAAAACGCATCTCGTGGGTCACCAGCAGCATGGTCATGCCATCCTCGGCCAGGCCCTTGATCACGTTCAACACTTCACCGACCAGTTCCGGGTCGAGTGCCGACGTCACTTCGTCGAACAGCATCAGGCTCGGGTTCATCGCAATCGCCCGGGCAATCGCCACGCGTTGTTGCTGACCACCCGACAACTGACCCGGATAGTGGTCGCGACGTTCCAGCAGGCCAACACGCTCCAGCCACTTCTCCGCCAGCACCACCGCTTCATCCTTGTGCAGCTTTTTGACTTTAAGCAGGCCCAGAGTGACGTTCTGCAACGCCGTGAGATGCGGAAACAGGTTGAACTGCTGGAACGCCATGCCGGTCATGGCCCGGTGCTGGGCGATGACTTTTTCCGAGTGGCGCACGCGCTTGCCGTTGACCTCGTGGTAACCGATGGACTCGCCATCGAGCAGGATCCGCCCGCCCTGGAATTCTTCGAGCATGTTCACGCAGCGCAGCAGCGTGGTCTTGCCCGAACCGCTGGAGCCTATCAGCGTGACCACGTTGCCACGCTGCATGGTCAGGTCGACGCCCTTGAGCACTTCGAGCGGGCCGTATTGCTTATGCAACCCGCGAATGTCCAGCAGGGCCTGGCTTTTGTTCTGGGTCGAAACTTGAGCTTGAATCATGGCAAGGCCACCCGCTTTTCAATATGCCGGCCGAGTAATTCGATGGCGTAGTTGATGATGAAAAAGAGAAAACCGGCAAACAGGTAAAACTCCAGGGTCATGAAGGTCCGGGCGATGATCTGCTGGGTACTGAGCAGCAACTCGGCCACACCAATCACCGAAAGCAAGGTCGAGGCCTTGACGATTTCGGTCGATGAGTTGACCCAGGTCGGCAAAATCTGCCGCAGCGCCTGGGGCAGCAGCACGTAACCGAGGGCCTGATAAAACGTCAGGCCGATGGCCTTGCTCGCTTCCATCTGCCCACGCGGCAGCGCTTGCAACGAACCGCGAACGATCTCGGCAACGTGCGAACCGCAGAACAGCGTCAACCCGAGAACACCCGCCTGGAACGCACTGATCTGCCAGCCCAGCGCCGGCGCCATGTAGAAGCAGGCCAGCACCAACACAAACACCGGTGTGCCACGGATCAGATCGACGTAAAAACGAAACGGCGCGCGCATCCAGAACTTGCCATAGGTCAGCACCAGCCCGGCAACGATGCCGATCAGGGTGCCAAGCAAGATCGCCAGGACGGAACACTGCACACTGGTCAAAAAGCCCGACCACAGGGTGTCGCGGGCGACCCACAATTCATGCAACCAGCTTGGGGACTCGTACATGCGGCCTCCTAACGACGAATCGCCAGACGCTGCTCGAGGTAACGCAGCAGCATCGCGATGAGATAACAGGCCGCAACATAGAGCGCCGTCGTCACCAGCCAGGTTTCAATCACCCGGTAGCTTTCGACGTTGATCTTGCGCGCGTAATAGGTCAGCTCCGGCACGGCAATCGCCGCCGCCAGCGAGGTGTCCTTGAACAGCGAAATGAAGTTGTTCGAGAGTGCGGGTAGCACGTTGCGCAACATCACCGGCACGGTGACGTACGCCTTGACCTGCCACTCCCCCAGACCAATCGCCAACCCGGCTTCGCGCAGGCCTTTAGGGATGCTCAACAACCCGCCGCGGAACACTTCGGTCAAGTACGCCCCGGCATACAGCGACAGGGTGATGATGAACGACGGGAGCTTGTCCAGCCGAATCCCCAGGCTCGGTAGCGCGAAGTAGATCAACAGAATCAACACCAGAATCGGCGTGTTACGGATCACCGTCACGTACACCGACGCCAGCACCCGCAATGCGCGGTGCTTTGACAGCAAAGCAAACGCCATCAGCAGGCCGATCACGCAACCGATGGCGATCGACACCAACGCCAGTTCAAGGCCCAGACCGAGCCCCGCCAGCAAGGTGTCGAAATCGCGCCAGACGGCGGCAAAGTTCAACTGATAGTTCATGGTCAGCAGTACCTTGAGCGGGGCGCGTTAGAGGCGCCCCACTCCTCATTCAAGAAATGGAAACGTCGCGAGCGAAAGAAAGACAAGGCGAAAACAGACGAGGAAGCGGAGTTGACGTTAGTCAATGAGCATTTCGAGTCTGTTTTCAACGCAGTATTTCTGAGCGCAGCAGTTTTCATTTGAATTCGACGGGGAAGCCAATCTCTGGGGAAGGCAGATCAACGCCAAACCACTGTTTGAAAGACGCCGCGTAAGTCGGGAACTCAACGCCGGTCATGGCTTCATGCAAGACGGTATTGACGAAGTTCAGCCAGTCCTGGTCGCCGCGCTTGACCGCGCAGGCGTAGGTCTGTGGACTCCAGGCGTACGCCGGGCTGCGATAGCGGCCGGGGTTCTGCACCATCAGGTACTTGATCGAGGACTGGTCGGTAGCGGCGGCATCGGCCCGGCCCGAATTCACGGCCTGGTAGATCAGGTCCTGGCTGTCGTACTGATCGACCTTGGCCTTGGGCAGCGCCTGGTGCACCAACTCTTCGGCATAGACGTTTTGCAGCACGGCCACGGTGACGCTGTCGCCGGCGGCCCGCATGTCTTCGATTTCCTTGTACTTGCTGTTGGCCGGCAGCAACAGGGCCACGCCTTCGCGGTAGTACGGCAGGGTGAACGCCACTTGCTGTGCACGGCTGGCGGTGACGGTAATGAACTGGCAGCTCATGTCGACCTTGTCGGTCAGCAAATTGGGAATCCGCGCATCGGACGACTGCACCACGAACTCGACCTTGCTCGGGTCATTGAACAAACCCTTGGCGACCATCCGCCCGATGTCGATATCAAAACCCTGCAATTTGCCGTCCGCGCCCTGGAAGTGCCACGGCGCGTTAGTGCTGCCGGTGCCTACAATCAAATGTCCACGCTTCAACACATTGTCGAGCTTGCTGTCCGCCGCCTGGGCAATGCCCACGGCAGAGGCTGAAGCCGCAAAGAGAAAAACACACGCTGTAAACAAGGAAGGTCGGCGCTGCATGACGGGCACTCCAGGATGATGTGTATTCCGCTATACCGGAACTTGGTATGTAACAACGGAATAGACAGCAGAAAATGTGCCACAGCCGAGAAGGGAAATCCCGGAGCTATTGAAATATGAATTGAATCAACGGGATGCGCGAAAGCGCGAAATCGGCGTTACCAATCGACGCAGCGCACAAGCGCTACTGTTGGCTACAGACGCGGGTACTTGGGCCACATTGGAGGGTCACATTGTTCTAGTTCGGGCGTTTAACGCTTAACAGCCTCATCATAAACTTGTCCTCGCTCTCTCTTCCCTACTGCAATAACCGTCACAACCAACACCTCATCTACCACTCGATACACCAATCGGTATCCAGCACTGCGAAGCTTGATCTTGTATGCATTGCCCAGCCCACTCAACCGATCTGCTGGAACGTGCGGGTTAGCCAGTCGCTCCTGAAGCTTCTTCTTGAACTGCTCCCTCAATGTCGCGCCAAGCTTTTGCCACTCCCTCCACGCCTTATCAGAAAACTCCAGTTCATAGGTCATCGAGAGAAACCTTAATCGTTGGATCATTTTCTCGTTCGCGGCAAAGGGCGACCAACTCCATGTCCTCAAGTCGGTCCATCATCGCTTCATACTCTTTGGCAGGGACGCAGTAAAAAGCGGGTTCATTTCGGTTAAGAATCGCTACGGACAGCCCGCCACCAGCAGCGACCGTCCCCATGGGGTTTTTCTTCAGTTCGGAAATGCTCGCTACAACCTGAGAAAGCACGATGTGTGTCATGACGCAGCTCCTTGAAGTGCTTTTAATAGCGCTAAAAATAGCACTCAGAACAGCATCTGGCTTCTACCCTTTTGTCATAAGAGTCGCAATACCTTGTCGGCAGCGCCTGATTCAGAGCCCCACCTGTCAACTCTGACAGTAGACGCCCCCTGCAGACGGAATTAGCGTTATTGAGCACCTTCGCTTCGTCTTGCGGCTGAACAAGGAAGACTTCTATGAGCCCGACAACCCACTCTCTCGCACCGCAATACCTCCGGGCATTGAGGACCTACCGCCCGGTCGTCCTGTATTTCAGTAATCCGCAGTGTTACGCCTGCGAGTTCGCCGGGCCGATTTTTCGTGCGACGGCCGAGACCTATAAAGATCGCGCCGAGATCTACATGTTGAATACCGGCGAATCCCTCCGACACCCCAAGGTCAGCGGCACCCCCACCGTGTTGTTCTATCGCAACGGGAAACTGCTGAAGAAACTCAAAGGCTTTGAAGATGCAGAAGCCTTGAACGATGTCTTTGCCAGCATCGTCGGCAAGGCCCGACGCAAATCTGTCGTGTGCAAACCTCGCCATGATCTGTCGTGGTTGCGGCATACCCTCGGCACCTTGAGTACCTTCCCACGGGCACATCGACTGGTTGTTCGTCGAGCCGCCGTCATCCGCAAAAATCGCTGAGAAGCTCAAACGCGTATTGGACAACCCTCTGATCCACTGCTTTCCTTTAATGGACCGATTGAGAAGCGTTCGCTCAAACCGTGAGGTTCGAGCAACGTAACGGTTCGGGAGGGTCAATGTCGTTCAAAGTCATGATGGTTTTCGGTACTCGGCCGGAGGCCATCAAGATGGCCCCATTGGCCCGGGTTCTGCGTCAGTGGCCTGGTGTCGAACTGAACATCTGCTCCACCGGTCAGCACCGGGAGATGCTCAAACAGGTGCTCGACTTGTTCGAGTTGACAGTCGATGAAGACTTGCAAGTGATGACCCGGGGCCAGTCCCTCAACGGCCTGTCTCAGCAACTGCTGATCAACCTGGATAAAAGCTACGAACGCCTGCACCCGGATATCGTGCTGGTACACGGCGATACCACCACCAGCTTCATCGCCGCCCTCGCTGCCTTTTATCGCCATTTGCCGATCGGCCACGTCGAGGCAGGACTGCGCACCGGCAACCTCCGCGCACCGTGGCCGGAAGAAGCCAACCGACGTCTGACCGGGGTGATTGCCGACCTGCACTTTCCACCGACCCGTAACGCCCAGGACAACCTGCTGCGCGAAGGTGTACCGCTGGAGAGCATCGAGATCACCGGTAACACGGTGATCGATGCACTGTTGTGGATGCGCACCCATCAGCAGGAAATCCAATGGCACCCCGCCGCCGACTCACCGCTGGCGGTGCTCGACGACAGCCGGCGCATGGTGCTGATCACCGGCCATCGTCGCGAAAACTTCGGCAAAGGCTTCCGCAATATCTGCCTGGCCCTGGCGGACCTGGCCCTGCGCTATCCGGACGTGCAGTTCGTTTATCCGGTGCATCTGAATCCGCAGGTGCAAAGCGCGGTGTATGGCGTGCTTTCGGACAAGCCGAACATCTATCTAATCGCTCCTCAGAACTATCAGCATTTCGTCTGGCTGATGGGCCGTGCACACTTCATCCTGACCGACTCCGGTGGCATCCAGGAAGAAGCCCCCTCCATTGGTAAACCGTTGCTGGTGTTGCGCAAAGTGACCGAGCGGCCATCGGTGCTCGAAGGCGGCACAGTGCTGCTGGTGGGCACCGACACCGCGAAGATCGTCAAAGAAGCCAGCCAGCTACTCGATGACGAGGCCACCTACAAACGTATGAGCCGCGTCCACAGCCCTTATGGCGATGGGCACGCCAGTGAACGCATCGCCAAACGTCTATGCACCTGGTTGAGCGCGCACTCGGCAGGTAGCACGGTATGAGCCTGGCGTTTGTCGACTTTTTGGCATACGTACTGTTTGGCCTGAAATACCTTGCGATCACCCTGGCCTTGTTGATGTTCGTGCTGGGTCTGGATGACCTGTTCATCGACCTGATGTACTGGAGCCGCAAGCTGATCCGGCGCTGGCGGATCTACGAAAAGTTCAAGCGTGCCGATGAACAGCGGCTGTATGAGATCCCCGAGAAGCCCCTGGCGATCATGGTTCCGGCGTGGAACGAAGTCGGCGTGGTCGGTGAAATGGCACGGCTCGCAGCCTCGACCCTCGACTACGAGAACTACCAGATCTTTGTCGGCACCTACCCCAACGACGCCGAGACCCAGGCCGACGTCGATGCCGTGTGCCAGCACTATCCCAACGTACACAAAGTGGTCTGCGCCCGCCCCGGCCCGACCAGCAAAGCCGACTGCCTGAACAACATCATCGACGCGATTTTGCGCTTTGAAAGCGAAGCGAAAATCGAGTTTGCCGGGTTCATCCTGCACGATGCCGAAGACGTGATTTCGCCGATGGAGTTGCGCCTCTTCAACTACCTGCTGCCGAGCAAGGACCTGATCCAGATCCCGGTCTACCCTTACGCGCCGGAATGGAACGGCTTCACCGCCGGGCACTATGTCGATGAATTCGCCGAGAACCACGGCAAGGACGTAATCGTGCGCGAGGCGCTGACCGGCCAGGTGCCAAGCGCCGGCGTGGGCACCTGTTTCAGCCGCAAGGCAATCAGCGCCCTGCTGGAGGACGGCGATGGCATCGCCTTCGACGTGCAGAGCCTGACCGAAGACTACGACATCGGTTTCCGCCTCAAGCAAAAAGGCATGAAGTGCATCTTCGCCCGCTACTCGGTCACCGACCCGAAACTGGCACTGGAACAGAAGTGGGTCGTGGGTATGAACCGCGTGTTCTCCCAGGTCATCTGTGTCCGAGAACATTTCCCGCGAGATCTGCAACACGCGATCCGGCAAAAGTCGCGCTGGATTGTCGGCATTGTCTTCCAGGGCACCAAGAACCTGGGCTGGAGCAGCAAGGGCTCGCTGAACTATTTCCTCTGGCGCGACCGCCGGGGCCTGATCGCCTACCTGCTGAGCTTTATGGTCAACCTGTTGCTTCTGGTGTTGCTCAGCATGTGGCTAGTGACACTGCTCTCCCCCGAGGCCTGGCGTTTCCCCTCCATTCTGTCCGAAAGCCCATTGCTGTCGACACTGCTCTGGCTCAACGGCCTGATGCTGCTCAACCGTCTGTTCCAGCGCGCCTGGTTCGTCACCCGCTTCTACGGTCTGGGTCAGGGTCTGCTGTCAGCGCCACGGATGATGTGGAGCAACTTCGTCAATTTCTTTGCCAACCTGCGCGCCCTGCGACAGGTCATGGAAATGGGCGATTCGCGCCGCGTGGCCTGGGACAAGACCACCCACGAGTTCCCGGCCCTGGCCAAGGCCCAACGTACACCGCTGGGCCATCGACTGGTAGAGAAAGGCCTGCTGACCGAAGAGCAACTGGAAGCCGCGATTACCAACCCGGTGCGCCGCCGCCTCGGTCATGAACTGCTGCTGCGCGAGCACATCAACAGTACTCAACTGGTCGAAACCCTGGCCGAGCAGCTGGATCTGGAGTGGGCACCACTCAACCCGTTCAAGCTCGACAAACAGCTGATCGACCGCGTGCCACGCAAAGTCGCAACCCACTACGGCGTGTTGCCGGTCGCCGAAGAAGGCAAAACTCTGGTGCTGGCCTCCGAAGGTCCGGTCAGTCAGGTTTCGCTGGGCGCCATCAGCCGTCAATTGAAACGCCCGGTTCGCTGCCGTCTGGCACCGCAGGGCCGAGTCACGCTCGGCATCCGCTACTGGTACCCAAGCCCGCTGCAAAACGAGGAAGTCCGTCACATGCTGCAAGTGCTCGAGTGTCATCAGGACGATGAAGCCCTGCTGGAACGCGTCGGCCACCACCAGGTATTGCTCGGCAACCTGCTGCAAGTGCGCGGCATGGTCCCGGCAACGCTGTTCAATCAGGCGTTGATCGACTTCGACGCCGAGCGCATGTCGCTGGGCGATCACCTGATCGAACGCGGCATGATCACCCCAGAGATTCTGCAACAGGCGCTGGCCGAGCAATCCGCTGAACAACAAGCGGCTTTCCGTATTGCCCGGGAGGTCGCATGAAACCAGGTATTCGTCATCACGTGGTGCTCGGTAGCCTATTGCTGAGCCTGAGCGCCGCCAGTTGGGTAGAAGCGGCACCACTGAGCGATTTCGAGCAGTTCCGCAGTTTCCCCTACATGGACCGCAGCTACCGCGAAGCGAAAAAAGGCAACTGGGCTGAAGTCGAACGATTGATGCGCCACTTGCTGGCCAAGGTCCCGAAAAACGATGAGGCCAGGGCGATGTTGGTCGAGGCCCTGGCCAAGCAACGGCGCTACAAGGACGCCGTGCAGGCGTTACCGGACAACCCGGACAACAGCGATGCCCTGCTCAACCTGCGACTGACCTGGATCGAACAGGACCCACCGACCTCCGAACAGGTCGAAAAATGGATGGCCACCAGCCCCCTCAACCAGCGTGTGCGCCTATGGCAGGCCTACAGCTTGAGCCTGGCCAAGTTTGGTGGTGCGCTCAAAGCCTACAACTGGCTGGCGCAACTGGCGCCAAAGGGTGACGACAACATCCTGCGTCTGGCCCGCTCCAACTGGTCCGAGCAACTGCGCGACTGGAACGGCACCATCGAGCAACTCGCGCCGTTGGCGGCTCGTAAACAACTCGACGCCGAAGGTTGGCAACGACTGGCCAACGCCTATGTGCAACGCCTCGAAGAAAAGCCTTTGCAGGATCTGTTGCAACAGGCGCCGACCCCGGAAGCGGCACGCAAGGCGCGTCTGGCGATGGTCGATCGAGCGATTGCCTTGGGCCATATCCAACAGGCGCAACGCTGGATGCAATCACTGCCGGCCGGCGACCTTGCCGATCCGGCCCAGCGCCAACAACTCTGGGAACTGGCGCGGCAAACCGGCGACACGTCGACCGTGCAACGTCTAAGCAGCGAGTTGCAGCGCCCGTGTATGGAAACTGCAGAGTGGCTGTCTCGTCGCGACCCGCAAGCTGCACTCGCCCAGTTGCGTGGTTGCTCGCCCAGCGATGATCCGCAGACCTGGCTGGTCCTCGCACAACGCCTGCAAGCCACCGAACTGCTGCAAAGCCAGCGCCTGCCCGAACCCTGGGACAGCAAACGCCGCGAGCGTTTGCTTGATGTCTGGCAGGCACAGGGACAAAGCGACAAAGTCATGGCCTGGCTCGCCAGCCAACCGCAAACCGCCGACGTGGTGAAACGCCGTGCCGAACTGCTCCAGGCACTAGGCCGTAACGGTGAAGCGGCGACGCTGTGGGAACGGTATTACCAACAGACCGGCAACCTTGGCTCACTCAATCAAGCCACCTACCTGGCGCTCAACAACGGCCAGCGTGATCACGCGCAGCAGTTGCTGGAAGAGGCCTTTGACCGCCACGGCGGGCGCTTGCCGGCGGCCATGTTGGAACGTCTGGCCGGGCTGTATGGTTCGCCGTCGGCTTCAACCCCCGCTCAACAGCAACGTATGGTCTCGTTGTTAAGCCGGGTCGACGTCGCGACGCGCGGCCAATTGCTCGGACAACTGGCAGAGAACGGCCAGTGCGACGCGGTACGCCAGGCGATCGGTGCGCAGCCCAAAGAAGCTGGCGAATTCCGTGCCCTGGGTCGCTGCGCCATGCCGGACCGGCCGGGTGAAGCGGTGGTCTATTACCAGACCGCGGAGAGACTCGGCGATCGCGGCACTCGCTTGCCGCTGGCCTACGCCCTCGAAGCCTCCGGCGACTCGGCAGGCGCTCTGCGCATCTGGCGCAGCGTGCCGGACAGCGCGCTCACCGAGAATGCCCGCCTCACCGCCAGCCGCAGCGCATTGACTGTTGGTGACACCCACGTCGCCGAACACTATTGGCAGCAAAGCAGCACCCGTGGCAGTAACGAATGGGCCCTCGGCGCGGCGATCGCCCAAGCCCAGGGCAACTACGCACTGGCACTCGAGCGTCAACGTCAGGCGTTACAGCAATCCCCTGACGCCGGGCATTTCTATGCCGCCTCGGTAACCGCGCAAAAGGCTGGCGATCTGTCGCAAAGCACGGCGTGGCTGGCCGAGGCGGTCCGTCGCGACCCGAAAAACCCGCGCTACAGCGCCGACTACGGCATGCGTCTGGCTGGGGCCGAAACCCGGCAAGAACGGGCTCGCGCGATTCCTTATCTGCAAACCGCCACCCGCAACTTCCCTGAGGACTATAGCCTCGGCGAGACCCTGGCCTGGCGCTACGACGAAGTCGAAGACAGCGCCTCGGCGCGCAAGGAATTGCGTCGGGTCATCGATCTGGAGCAAAACCCGGTGGCCGGTGACGACAACAGCGGCAGCCTCCAAGCTCGCCGCTATCGTCAGCGTCGCGCCCACGAAACCCTGTCCAGACGTGACAGCCGAACCCTCGCCAGCACCTGGTCGCCGGCCGGGGTTTCGACCAACGACATCCTGCGCCCCGACAATACCCAAGGCACCGCTCGCCACGCCGCCTCGCAAAACGTGCAGGTGGCGATGTGGGACCATGCATTGGGCGATGAGCCAAGCCGCGCCGGCAGCACGCTGTCGGTCTATGGCCGGGCGTTGCTGGGCGGCGCTGGTCGCTCCAGTTACGCAGAGTCCGTCGGCACAGGCCTGGGCTTGCGCTACAAACCCTGGGGCACGGCGAACATCAACTTCTACGCCGAGATCTACAAACAGAACACTTTCGACGACCAGGACAAGCAAGGCCTGAGTCTGGGTGAATTCCTCAACCCGAATCAGCTCTGGGACCAGCTCAACGACCACCGTAAAGACGGCCACACCAACACCGACTATTTGCTGCGCGCCACCGCTTCGTTCCTTGATCAAGGCCGGTTCCGCAATGACTGGCGGGTCGATGAAAGCGACTGGGAGGAACGATTTCTTTACCTCGACGCGGCCTGGTGGACCAAGGCCGGCGACCATCAATGGTTGTCGCGCTTCCAGCAAGGACACACCTGGAAGCTGCCGTTCAACAGCGCGCAAACCCTCATGCCTTACGGCTTCCTCGAGTTCGCCAGCCAGGACCCGAGCAACGACTGGCGCCAGGACCTGCGCACCGGTCTCGGCCTGCGTTGGCAATGGTGGTTCGACGACGACATCTACAACGCCTACCGCGCACACTTGACCGTGCGCACCGAATATCAGCAATCGCTGGGCGGCAATTTGTATGAAGGTGGCAATGGCGTGTTGCTGGGCGTGGAGTTGAACTTCTGATGAACCGATTAATGCTTCTTCTCTGCCTGCTGTTGCTTGGCAGTCAACAGGTCCGCGCTGATGAGCGGATTTTCTATCAGCCATTGAATGTCGATGCCAGCCTGAGTCAGGCGCAATGGCGACAGGTCTGGCAGGCCAGCGCCAAACAAGGCGCCACCACCGTCATCGTGCAGTGGACGGCGTACGGTGATTCGGTCTTTGGCGAAGCCAACGGCTGGCTCGCCAATAGTCTGCGTGAAGCGCAGGCGCAGGGGCTGAAACTAGTGCTCGGGCTGTCCATGGACCCGGCGTATTACCAGCGTATCGATCAGCTCGACAGCGCCGGGCTGGCGTCCTACTGGCAAGCGCAGCTTGGGCAATCACTGGCCCGACAGCAAAAACTGCGCAAGGACTGGAAGCTGCCTATCAGTGGCTGGTACTTGCCGCTGGAGCTGGATGACGCGCACTTCATGGCGGTCGACAGGCGCGAGCAACTGCAACGGCAACTCCAGGACTTCGCCCGCCAACTCGATGCGCCGCTGCACATCAGCGCGTTCAGTACCGGCAAGCTGGCACCGCAGGTCAATGCGAACTGGCTGGGTGAACTGACCCGCAGCGGGATTCAGGTCTGGTGGCAGGACGGCGCCGGCACGGGACGCTTGCCACTCGTGGTACGCAACAGTTACGCCAGCGCGCTGCCCTGCTCGGTCGGTATCGTGCGTGAAGCGTTCCGTCAGATCAGCGCCGAAGGCCAGCCGTTCCGCGCCGAGCCGGCAACCCCGGACGCCACCTCCAGCGGCTGCCATCCGACAGCCGTGTTTGCCTTGCGCTACCGGCCGTGGGGACAGGTAATTCTGAACAACCAACATAAGAACAAAGTCGGTGATGTACAAAGTCATTGAAGCTCAGGCGTGCTTGAACGTCGCCAGCACCCGCTCGGCATTCTCCGAACACGCCATCCCCTCAGGCCGTGCCTTGATGGTCTCGATCATGCCCAGCAACTTCGCCTTGCTCTGAGCCAGGTGCTGTTGCATCTCTTCGATCTGCCCGACCTTGCGCTCAAGACTCAGCACCAATTCGTCGTGCCTGAGCTCACCCTGCTTCGGGCTGGTGAGCAACTGTTTTAGCTCCTCCAGGCTGAACCCGGCCTGCTGTGCGCACTGGATGATTTCCAGGGTTTGCAGCACCTGCGCCGGATAGCGCCGATATCCGTTGGCCAAGCGCTGAACCTGGCCGATCAGCCCCTGACTCTCGTAAAACCGGATGCGCGAAGCCGTCAATCCGCTCAATTGCGCCAATTCACCAATCTTCATCAGAACCTCATTTCCGCGCTTGACATTAAAGTTAACTTTAAGCTTAGCCTCATCTCTCCACTAATGAGGAGTCAAGTATGTCGCCCTTTCACGCGTTGAATCTGCCCAACGGCCAGACGATCGGCAATCGCATCGCTAAAGCGGCGATGGAAGAAAACCTCGCCGACACCGAACAAGCACCCTCCCAGGCCTTGATGCAGCTCTATCGGGCCTGGGCCGATGGCGAGGCCGGCCTGCTGTTGACCGGCAACGTAATGATCGACCGCCGGGCCATGACCGGTCCCGGCGGCGTAGTGCTGGAGGATGAACGGCATCTTGAACGTTTTCGTCAGTGGGCTGCCATTGGTCGGGCCAAGGGTGCGCAGTTCTGGGTGCAGCTCAATCATCCCGGGCGCCAGACCATGGCCAATCTCGGGCAACAAGCCTGGGCGCCGTCTGCCGTGGCTCTGGAGATGGGACAGTTCTCGAAAATGTTCGCCCAACCCAAGCCAATGAGCGAAGACGACATCCAGGACGTCATCCAACGCTTCGCCACCAGCGCCGCTCTGGCACAAAAAGCCGGGTTTACCGGTGTAGAAATTCACGCGGCGCATGGCTACTTGATCAGTCAGTTCCTGTCGCCATTGACTAACCGACGGACCGACCGCTGGGGCGGTTCGTTGGAAAATCGCGCACGTTTGCTAATAGAAGTCGTGAATGCGGTTCGTGCAGCGGTCACGCCGGATTTCTGCGTCGCGGTGAAACTCAATTCCGCCGACTTCCAACGCGGCGGCTTCGATGCCGACGATGCGCGGCAGGTCATCGACATGCTCAACCCGCTCGCCATCGATCTGCTGGAATTGTCTGGTGGCAGCTACGAAGCCCCGGCGATGCAAGGCGAAGCCCGCGACGGTCGGACTCTGGCGCGCGAGGCCTACTTCCTCGACATGGCCGGTGAACTGGCGAGCCGGGCGAAGATGCTGGTGATGGTCACCGGTGGCATTCGGCGCTTGCCCGTTGTCGAACAGGTGCTGGCCAGCGGCATCGCCATGGCCGGTATCGGCACCGCGCTGGCGATTGAGCCGTTGCTGGTCAAGCTGTGGCGCGAGGGGCACGACAGTCACCCACAATTGCCGCCGATCACCTGGAAGCGCAAACCCTTGGCGGCACTGGCCAACATGGCCGTCGTACGCTTCCAGATCCAGCGCCTGAGCCGCGGTCACCGGCCAAAACCTGCGGTATCGGCGCTCTGGGCGTTGATCCTCGACCAGTTGTACATCGCCAAACGCACACGCCAGTACCGGACAGCGATGAGCAAGTAGCCGGATGGCTGCACTGGAACAGCGTGATGGCAAACTGGAATTTCAGCGAAGTTCAACAATACTTCGTCGCAGACGGATGAGGTCTCAAGGAGCAACTGACTCATGGACGTACCCTGCCTTCTGCGCGCCACCCTGATTGGCAATCTGCTGCTGGCCGGACTTCCTGTTGCCCAGGCCCACACCTTGGGCCACGGCGCGACCGAGAGCCTGAAAAGCTTTGCTCCGGCATCACCCGACACACCGTATCTGGAGGTGCTGCATCAGTGCGTCAGCCAGCAGGACACCGACAAAGGTCAACTGCTCTCAGGGCTCGGCGGCACACGCTATCCATTGGTAAGCCTCAAGGACGCCGAGCAAGTCGAAGCCTTCTACAGCCAGGGCATCGCCTTGCAATATGGCTTCAACTTTTCCGAGGCGATTCGGGCGTTCTACCAGGCCAGCCGCTTCGATGAAGGCGCGGCGATGCCCTATTGGGGCATCGCGCTGTCGGCCAACTCCAACATCAACAGCGACGCCACCACTGGCTGTGATCAACTGGCCTACCGCTCGGCACAAATAGCCCTGGACAACGCCATGGCTCGCCTCAAGGACCCCGCCGCCAAAGAGCGCTTCAGCGAACGGCAATTGCAGCGCGAGGTCGATTACGCCAAGGCGTTCCTGACCCTCTACAGCGAGAAGGACGGCAAGCTCAGCCTGCTCGACGAAGGCAAACGGCGTTACGCCGAGGCGATGAAATCCCTGTCGGAAAACCACTTCGACGACCTCGACGCAGCCACGCTGTATGCCGACGCCCTGCTCAACCTCAGCCCCTGGAAATGGTGGGAGGGCGATGAAGCGGTGTCCGATAAAGTCAAACCTACCTCCGCCGCCTATGAGGCATTACAAGTGCTCAACCGGGTACTGGTGCAGGACAAACTGCACACCGGCGCCAACCACTTCTATATCCATGCCATTGAAGAGTCGCCCTTCCCCGCCAGCGGCCTGCCCATGGCCGACCGCTTTCGCGATCAGAACCCGGCCATCGGTCACCTGGTGCACATGGCTTCACATATTTACCAGCGCACCGGCAACAATGCCCTGGCCAGCGTCGCCAACTACACGGCAGTGTCGGTCGACCGCGCCTACACCCATCAGATCGACCCGCAGAGCCCGTACCCGCTGCACTACCTGGGACATAACATTCACTTCCTGACCTGGACGTTATCCATCGAAGGGCGCCAGAACGAAGCGCTGAACATGGCCGAAGAGTTGGTGGAAAACACCACCCGCTACGCCGCACTGGATTTCCTCTGTAAGCAGTACCCCCAAGAGATCGCCACCAAGTCCGACTACTTCTACGCCGTGCCCTATTACTTCGCCGTACGCTTCGAAGACTGGGACGCCCTGAAGCGGATCGAACCGAAGATCAACGCCGGCTTGCAAACCATCAACCAGACCTGCACTGCGGCAAACAAATTCGGTACTTTGACCGCACCTTACACTCAGGTCATGGCGGCATACGCCAGCGCCTACCAAAAACTGACCGCCGACGGCCTCGACGGCAGCGCTGCTCGTGATGCCCTCAAAGGTTATTGGCAGGCTGTCAACGCAGCCTTGAGCGCGAATCCGGACTTGAGATATGGCAGCAACAAAGCCGTGGAGCTGTTCCGCATTGCCAACCTGATCCTGCTCAACAAAGCTCAGGGCAGCAGCCATGGAACACTCGATATGGCGGCACTCAGGGACGCCGGCACAGAGGTGTTCGGCAAGGATCAGAAACAGGAGTTGAACGCCGATCTCCAGGCCCTCGAGGGTGACCGCAATGCACAGATCATTGCGGCCTGGCGCAAGGCCGTGCAAATCCAGGACGCGCTCAACTACAACGAGCCGCCGGACTGGTATTACACGCTACGCGAGTCGTTGGGCTATGCGTTGCTGGCTCAGGGGCAATACGCACAAGCCGAGCGGGTATTCCGTGAAGACCTGGCGAGCAATCGCCTCAGTGGTCGCTCACTCAATGGCCTGAAAGTCAGCCTGGAGAAACAGCCAGGCAAAACCGTACCGACACTACTGAACGAGCAACTGCAAACCGCCTGGCGCAATGCGACCGTCAGCCCGGCCCCGAAAAACTGATGGCTTACACAACCCTCGTAGGAGCTGCCGCAGGCTGCGATCTTTTTGACTTTCAAGATCAACAGATCGCAGCCTTCGGCAGCTCCTACGAGGGTGGTTTTCAGCGAAAGAGGCGCAGTTGAAACGGCCAATGCCAACGAACAGGGCGAGGACTTTTAAACCGTTCCCACAGCATCCAGCCCATGCTCAACAGCATCAGCGGCACTTGCCCCTGCTCTGCCAGCATCGGCAACAACATCAGCGCCCAGCACGACCCGACGCACCAACGTGCGCTGACCATGCCGTATTTCAGGCAGTCCTTGAGAAAGTCGAGGCCGAACGCCGAAATCCGCGGCTGATAATGGCAGTGGTTCAGGCACGCTTGCTTGAACGGTGAGGCCTGCCAGATCAGGCACACACCCAGCGCGACGATCAATGTGTCCATCGGGTAAAACCCGAGCACCACCCGTGCCCCCACCGTCAGCGCCATCAGCAGCACACCGGTCAGGGTCCAGACAGCCGAAAAACCGATGACGAACAACGCCACGGCCTGCCAGCGCTTGCGCAACAGGCTGCGCCGCCACAAATAATCCAGAGGGTGAACCAGCAGCAACGGCATCATCGCCAACAACATCAGCCACCACGAAGACAACAGCTGGCGAGGAGGATTGAACAGCAACGCCTGCTCAATCCCCTGCCAACTGGCGGCATAGTCCAGCACAGGCAATGTCCCGCAGAACGCCGGGATAGACAGCATTTGTGCCGCACCGAGCAACAGCCCCCACCCGGCCAGGCTGATCAGGATCAGCCATGGCCGGGGGCCTCGGGTCAATGCAAACACCAGGTACTGCGCCATGTTCAGCGACCTTGCCGATAGACGCTCACTCTGCCCACGCTGATGTTGTCGCCTGGCAGAATCTCGGTGGCCGCCACGAACCGCACCGTCAACTTCGTCAGGTCCGGCGCACCGCTGGCGCTGAGCTTGTCGAAGATATCGGTGATTTCCAGCACATGGCTCAACCCCTTGCCGCCGTGCTGGTTATCCGTCCTGCTGGCGTTACTCACCCCGAACAGCGAGATCGAGCCTGCACGCACGTCAGGATGGGCGGACGGTTGACCCTCGACCGGCAGGCTGATGTACACGTCATACGTGGCCGCATCGTTATCGCCGCGAATGTTCTCCAGGTTCAGAAACACCCGATCGAGATCGGCTGGCGTGGCCGTCGCGCTGAACGCCCTGGTCTTCAGATTGCCAAAAACCTTGGCCGACGCTGCCCTGTCCAGAAGTACCGGCGTCTCGACAGTCGTGCTGTTCAGATCAATGGCCTGGTCGTTGGCGCCGATCAACTCGGCAGTCACAGGTTTGCTCAATGTTTTCTCCTTCGCGGCTACGGCTCCGGGGACCTGAGGCGCTACGCCGAGTGTTTCAAGCCGCTGCTGGAACGCACGAGTACCGTGCAAAGGATCGGAGGTGTCCTCATAAACATAATCGAGTTTAGGTGCCCGGGTATCCAGCATATCGCCGACGCGGAACGACCAGCGACCACCATTGGTCGTCGGCACGGAGAAACCTCGACCTCCGGTTGGCGGGCCGGCGACCCATGCGGCCGACACCGGGTTTTGGTCGTTCGGATCGCGCTTGAGCCAGACATCCCAAAGCCGGTCGATATTGGCATGGTGCAGCCAGAAAATCGGGTCCAGAGCAGCCGTGTTGGGGTTGATCATCAACCCTCTCAGGTTCGGATTGCCCCGGGCCCGGCCACCAACGGCAACGTGTACATAGTTGTGCGGTTGCTGCTCAAGCAGACCGTTCACATCGCCATAGTGTGCGAATATCGACTCAGGGCCGCCAAAACCTGGCGTACCACCCGAAGAGGAACCGGCAAAGTGATGCTCCTTGAGGGCTGGACGAAGATCGATCCGCGCTTCGTCAAGGACAATCACCCCGTCGCCATTGGGGCCGAACCGACGTTGCACATACAGCGGATTCTGCTCGCCATTGGGCAGCGAGGCAGCGGCAAAACAGGCAGGCATTTTCAGCGTCTGCCGGTTGTCGTTGTAGTTCCAGTAAGGCAGTGACCAGTCCTTTGGCCCGCCCAGACCGACAATCGCCGTCCGGACAATCTGTTCGAATGAAGCTACGTAACCACGGTGCCAAGGCAAGAAATACCAGGATTGGTGTTGGCATTGATTCCAGTAGAGATCCTGATCTTCCTGCGACGGCAGTTTGTCGCCCCGTCGCAGATAACCGGCGTCTTGCCAAAGCGGGACATCGATACCGTGAATGGCCGCCAGAAATCGCCAACTGGTGTGATCAGTGATTGGCCTTTGCTGCAGGACTCCGACACCGCGTGCGTACCACAACAACGCATCACTCCAGCCAGAACCTAGATTCCATACATCACGCCGTACATGTGCCATGGTAGATCTCCCTGAAAAACCGCGTGGATGAGGAGCGCACTCCTCAACAGGCAACGGTAGATCAAGTGCCGCCCAGCCCCTGTGAAAGCAGACCGGCGGCATGACGTTCAAGGCCACGCGGAGTCGGGCGTTACTTATCTCCCGGAAAAACGCAACCGCGAAAGCATTCGCAGATCGCCGTCCAGGTAATAGTCGTTGGTCCAGCTGTCATCCACCGCCAGTGGCGGAACCTGCTTGAGGTTCTCTTGTTTCGCGGCATAGCGGAATCGGTAATGCTCGTAGAAGCGCAGCAATTCCAGCCCGTAACGGTCGGCCAGGTCGACATCGCCGCGAATGATCAGGAAGTTTTCGTCGTTGCTCTCGCTAGCGTTGATGCTCAGGTTGTGACTGCCGCTGATGATGATCGGCGCGTCGGTGGTGAAGTCGACGACGATGGCTTTGAGGTGCACCAGCAGATCGCCCTTCTGGCCTTTCATGCTTTCCTTGAGCCAACCCTCGATACCGGTGTTAAGCAGCGCAGTGGCGGCGAAATCGGCCGTGCGGTCGGCGTGAAAACCGGTGATGCGGCTGGCCGTGTTTTGCAGGCCATAGCGCAGTACATCGTCGTGGGGCTGGCCGAGCAAGGCATTGAGGATTTCATCCGGCAGCGCGAAAGCGGTGACAAACAAAACGTCCTTCTTCGCCGCATTGATGATCTCGACAAATTGCTGCAAATCGGCCTGGCCGGTACGCGGTGAAAAACCCACAAACAACGGCTGTGATGGGTCCATCGGGTTGTTCTTGGTCAACCAGCTGCGTGTGGCCCCCACATCGGTCGGTGCGGCCCAGATCTGCTCGAACACTTGCAGGTAGCGGGTGCCCACCACAGTATTGTCCAGCACATGCACCACGTTGGCCTGGCGGTAGACACCGTTGTCGGTGAAATTGGTACTGCCGCACAGCACCGATTGAGGCCGATATTCCCCTGCACCATCGACCTTGCTCAGTACGATGAACTTGTCGTGGAAGATGGCGTGGGTCACCCGGCCTCGTTTGTTCTCGGCGGGAAGCTTCGCCAGGCTCTCTTCATTCATGGTGGTATCGGTGTCACCCGGCTTGGCGTGATACAGCACCCGAACCTTGGCACCCCGCCCGAACGCCGCGTTGACCGCGTCGACAATGGTCGGCAACTGATACTCGTAAATCGCAATGTCCAGCGCCCACTGACCGTCCACGGCGCGCTCGATGAAACCGGTGATCTCCTCCAGCAAGCCGTTCTCCAGCCATAGCCGTGGTGCGGCGGGCCAGTCGTCGAGGGACAGGTTTTTGTTGGCACTCAGCTGTGCATCGAGCTCGGGGAACTTGCGGGAGAAGGCCTGACTGGCCGCCACCGCACGATTGAAAATGACATGTTGGCCTGCCGGCAAGCCATTGTCGGTGGTGACCGTCACCGCCAAGGCCTCGCCCAATTGCGGCGCATCCGGGGTGCCATAGGCCAGATGCACTCGGTAGTTGATCGTCACGCCCGGATTGACCGCGTAATCGGCCCAACGAAACTTCTGCAACGGCGCGCTATCACTCGGCGTCGCGCTGTACTGGGGAAAGGTGTGCGCCTTGCCCGGGAAGGTCAGGCTGTTGAACAGAAACTCCCAAGGCCCACTGCCCTGCTGTTTTTCGATGGCAAAACCGAGCAGGCCTTTGCGGCGTGGTTCGGCCAGGTCCATGGCCAGCAGCACCCCGTTGGTGCCGGCATAGGCTTTGACGCGGAAATCGTCCTGACTGTTAGTGGCTAGAACACGCATGGTTCACTCCTGTGGTGGGCTGAATCCACAGCATAGGTGCTGTTGGCTATTTGACCGATTAAAGCGTGTCGATATGCCGATAATCTGCGTTCAACTCGTGCGCCAGGGCTTTCGCCCGACCCAATCGAATCGGCCCGCGCTCGATGTCCACCAGCAACGCCGGGCAATTGAGCGCGACCAGCGCTGGCGCGTTTTTGAGGCGGCCATCGGTCAACAGCAACACGCGTTGTTGCTCTGCCGGAAAACGCTTTTGCCGCGACGTCAGCCAACGCGCCGCTTCATCCAGCGCGGCAAACAGCGGCGTGCCACCGCCCGCGCCTAACGCGTCGAGCCAGTCGCGCAGGCTGGCCGAGGCTTTCAGCCCTTGCACCTGCCACTTCGGCGCGACACCGCTGGCCGTCAGCAGTGCCAGCCGCGCGCGCTGGCGATAGGCGTCATCAAACAATTGCGCCAGCAAGCCTTTGGCATCGCTCAGCGCCTGATGACGACGGGTCGAGGCCGACGCATCGACGATCACCAGCCACAATTCATGGGGCGAACGACTGCGCAGGTGAAACAGTAGATCTTCGCGCTGACGCGGGCGGCCGTTGAGTAGCGTGCCGGGCCAATTGATCGAGCCACTTTGGGTGGCTCGACGCTGGCCCTGCCTGCCGTTTTTCAGGCGTCCTGCACGGGGTTTGGCATTCGCCCCCGCGTCAGATCGAGGGCGAATGCCTAAGGCTTTTTTGGCCAGCTCGGCACTTCACGACGGGCGCCGGTGGGCAAAGCCCGAGCGGGCATTTCACCCCATTGGCCCTGGCCTTCGCCGGGGTTCGGTTGTTGAGCCGCGGAGGAGTCTGGCGCGGGATTCTGGTTCGGCGCAGACGGCGGCGTGTCGCGACGACGATGACGCAGGGCAAACTCGGCGACCGCGTCGATATCCTCCTCGTTGATCGCCTCTGCCCCACGCCACGCCGCATGGGCGCGAGCGGCACGCAGCCAGACCAGGTCAGCGCGCAAGCCGTCGACCCCGGCGGCAAAGCAACGCTCGGTGATCTGCCCCAGCGCCTGATCGTCCAGAGGAATGTTCGCCAGTGCCGCACGGGCGTGTTGGCAGCGCTCGCGTAATTGCTGCTGCCGAGCTTCCCATTGGGCGCAGAAACCTTGGGGATCGCTGTCGAAATCCAGCCGGCGACGGATGATCTGACCGCGCTCAACGGGAGCAGTGTGACCACTGAGGGCGACGTTCAGACCGAAACGGTCCAACAGTTGTGGACGCAGTTCACCCTCTTCCGGGTTCATGGTGCCAATCAACACAAAGCGCGCCGAATGCCGATGGGAAATGCCGTCGCGCTCGATCAGGTTGGTGCCGCTGGCAGCGACATCGAGCAGCAAATCCACCAGATGATCGGGCAGCAGATTCACTTCATCGACATACAACACGCCGCCGTCGGCCTTGGCCAACACTCCGGGAGAAAACTGTGCACGACCTTCGCCCAGCGCAGCGTCCAGGTCGAGGGTGCCGACCAGCCGCTCTTCAGTCGCGCCAAGGGGCAAGGTGACGAACTGCCCGCTGGCGAGCAAGTCCGCCAGACCACGGGCCAACGTGGACTTGGCCATGCCCCGCGGGCCTTCGATCAGCACGCCGCCGATTTTCGGGTCGATGGCCGTCAAGCACAGCGCCAGTTTCAAGGCATCAGCGCCGACCACGGCAGAAAGCGGGAAATGCGGGGTATCGGTCATGTCGAATGTCTCGTTTGCGGTCGGTGGTGTTTGTCAGTACGTCATCGCGGGCAAGCCTTGCTCCTACGGATATCACTGCCTGTAGGAGCAAGGCTTGCCCGCGATCGAGGACGCAGTCCTCGCAATGAGATCAGCGAGCAGCATCTGGCCTACCCGTCTTCTTCTATATCCAGCAGCAAATTCTCCAGCGCCTGCCGATACTCACCCGGCTCCTGCCACATCCCGCGCTGCTGCGCTTCGAGCATGCGTTCGGTCATGTCGCGCAAGGCGTGCGGATTATGCTGCTGGACGAACTCGCGGGTCGACGGGTCAAGCAAATACGCGTCAGCCAGCAAGGCATACTGATGGTCGTCGATCAGTTGTGTAGTGGCGTCGAAGGCGAACAGGTTATCGACGGTGGCCGCCAGTTCAAAAGCGCCTTTGTAGCCGTGCCTCTTGACCCCGTCGATCCACTTCGGGTTGGCCGCACGGGAACGGATCACCCGGTTCAGCTCTTCCTTGAGCGTACGGATCTTCGGCAAGTCTGGCTGACTGTGGTCGCCATGGTAGCTCGCAGCCGCTTCGCCACTGAGGCTTTCGACGGCGGCAAGCATGCCGCCCTGGAACTGGTAGTAGTCGTTGGAATCGAGCAAGTCGTGCTCGCGATTGTCCTGGTTTTGCAACACCGCCTGAACCTGGCTCAAGCGCTGGGCGAACTGTTCGCGAGCCGCCGTGCCTTCATCGGAACCGCCGTAAGCGTAGCCGCCCCAATTCAGGTAGACCTCGGCCAGATCCTCGCGGCTCTGCCACAGACGACCATCGATAGCGCCCTGCACACCCGCGCCATAAGCACCGGGTTTGGCGCCGAAAATTCGCCAGCCGGCCTGTCGTGCTGCGGCGTCCTCATCCAGTCCGGAATGGATCAGCGCCTCACGCTCAGCACGAACCTTGGCCGCCAACGGGTTCATATCGTCGGGCTCATCCAGTGCGGCAACCGCTTGCACGGCCGCGTCGAACAGTCGAATCAGGTTGGCGAAGGCATCGCGGAAAAACCCCGAGACACGCAACGTCACGTCCACTCGTGGCCGGTCGAGCAGACTCAGCGGCAGAATTTCGAAGTCGTCGACCCGTTGACTGCCCGTGGCCCAGACCGGACGCACGCCCATCAGCGCCATGGCTTGGGCGATGTCGTCGCCACCGGTGCGCATAGTCGCGGTGCCCCAGACCGACAGGCCCAACTGACGCAAATGATCGCCGTGGTCCTGAAGGTGCCGTTCAAGAATCAGGTTCGCCGACTGAAAACCAATGCGCCAGGCGGTAGTGGTCGGCAGGTTGCGCACGTCCACCGAGTAGAAATTGCGCCCGGTGGGCAGTACATCAAGGCGTCCGCGACTCGGCGCCCCGCTCGGCCCGGCCGGGACGAAGCGACCGCTGAGGGCGTCGAGTAAACCGCGCATTTCCGCCGGACCGCAGGCGTCCAGTCTCGGCGCCACCACTTCACACAGGTTGTCGATGATTGCTTTCACGTCAGACCAACCTGCCTCCTGTGGGAGCGAGCCTGCTCGCGAAAGCGCTGGGTCAATCGACATCAATGTTGAATGATTAACCGCTTCGCGAGCAGGCTCGCTCCCACAGGGGCCGGGCTTGGCTTGAGACGGGTTCAGTAGCTCGACCTCGGTATTCACAGTCTGCGAGATCAGTTGAGTGGCGAACAATTCCAGACGTTCACGGGTATCGCCCGCCGTACGCCAGGCCTCATCGCTAAGCGATTGCAGCTCCGCCGGTCTTGGCCCGACCCACGGGTCGGCCAAAGAACAATCCAGCGGATCAAAGCCCAGCATGAAAGCCTTGGCCAAGGCCCGCAACAGACTCGATTGCGCCCCACGCCCGTCGCCACGCGGAATCCGCAGCAACGCCAGCAAGGTGTCAATGCGCAACCGCCCGGTCGGCGACTCGCCGAAGATATGCAGGCCATCGCGGATCTGCAATTCCTTCAAATCACACAGATATGTATCCAGACGCGGCAACCAGATCGCCGCGTCCGCGTCGCTGTCGAGTTTTTCGTCGAGCTGCAACTCGCGGTCGATATGGGTTTCACGCACCAGGTTGAGGATGTCGCGTTGCAACTCGCGAGCCCGCCGCGGGTCGAGCAACTGGGCTTCGTAATACTCGTCGGCCAACAACTCCAGATTGCGCAATGGGCCGTAGGTTTCAGCACGGGTCAACGGTGGCATCAGGTGGTCGATGATCACCGCCTGAGTGCGCCGCTTGGCCTGCGCGCCCTCACCCGGGTCGTTGACGATGAACGGATAAATATTTGGCAGCGGCCCGAGCAACGCGTCCGGCCAGCAGCTTTCGGACAGGCCAACGCCCTTACCCGGCAACCACTCGAGGTTGCCGTGCTTGCCAACGTGAATCACGGCATGGGTGCCGTAGGCTTTACGCAACCAGAAATAGAACGCCAGATAGCCGTGGGGCGGTACCAGATCCGGATCGTGATAGACCGCGCTCGGGTCGACCTGATAACCGCGCGCCGGCTGAATGCCGACAAAGGTCAGGCCAAACCGCAGCCCGGCAACCATCATTCGTCCGCCACGGAACATCGGGTCGTTTTCAGGCGTTCCCCAACGCTCCAGCACCGCAGCGCGGTTGGCTTCGGGCAAGGCGTTGAACATCGAGAAATAGTCGTCCAGCGCCAGGCTTTGCTGACACGGGCGCAGGTCGATGCTCTCCAGGTCATTGCTGACCCCACCGAGCAATTGCTGAATCAACGCGGTGCCGCTTTCCGGTAAATCGGCAGGCAACGGATACCCTTCAGCCTGCAGCGCCCGCAGGATATTCAACGCCGCTGCCGGCGTGTCGAGGCCAACACCGTTGCCAATCCGTCCGTCGCGGGTCGGGTAGTTGGCGAGGATCAGCGCAATGCGTTTTTCGCCATTGGCCACCCGCGCCAGCTCGACCCAGCGCCGCGCCAGTTCGGCGACAAAGTCCATGCGTTCAGGTTGCGGTCGATAGCAGACCACGTCGGACTGACTGCGCTCACTGCGCCAGGCCAGGTCCTTGAAGCTGATCGGTCGGCTGATGATCCGTCCATCGAGCTCCGGCAAGGCGATGTGCATCGCCAGATCCCGTGGGCCAAGCCCTTGCTCGCTGGCGCGCCAACCCGGTTCGTTGTCCTGGGCGCAGATCGCCTGGATCACCGGAATATTGCGTCGGAATGGCCGCAGGTGGGGTGCTTCGGGGCTCGATTGGGCGAAACCGGTGGTGTTCAGAATCACCGAAGCCTGCACCTCATCCAGCCAGTCCTCGACCACCGTCAGGCAGCCGGGCTCTTTCAAACTGGCCAGCGCAATCGGCAGCGGATTCAGCCCCGCAGCCTGCAAGCGCTGGCAGAAAACATCGATGAAGGCAGTATTCGCCGCCTGCAAGTGCGAACGGTAAAACAGCACCGCCGCCACCGGCTGATCAACCTGCCAGTCGGCTTGCCAATCGCCCAGCGTCGCGTTGCTTTTGTGCGGATGGTAGATCGCGGTACGCGGCAGAACCTGTGGTTCGGCCCACGGGTAATCGCGGCCAAGCCAACGGCTGGCCAGGCAGCGATACAAGTCCATCGCATTGCCCATGCCGCCCTGACGCAGGAAATGCCAAAGCCGTTCGCGGTCTTCGACAGGCACGGTACTCAGGTCGCTGAGTTCCGGGTCGGGACGGTCATCGCCCGGCACCAGAATCAGCTGCACTCCGCGTTGCGAGAGCTCCACCAGGCGCTCGATGCCGTAGCGCCAATAGGCGATCCCGCCGTGCAGCGAAATCAGAATCACCTTGGCGTGGCGCAGCACTTCGTCGACATACAAGTCGACCGAGGCGTGATTCTGCACCTGCATCGGGTTGGCCAGACGCAGGCTCGGGTAGTCCTCGGGCAACTGCTGCGCCGCTTCGGCGAGCAGCGCCAGACTGGAGTCGCCGCTGCACAGAATCACCAGCTCGGCAGGGGTTTGGCCAAGGTCGGCAATGTTGTCATCCGAGACGAAACCGCCGGGCTGGGTCCTGAGCAGGTGCATGGATTAAACGCTGAGCGCAGCGCGCAACTGCGCTTCGAGCAAGGCGGCGTCCAGTTGCTGGCCGATCAGCACCAAACGTGTGCTGCGCGCTTCGTCTGCGGCCCATTGACGGTCGAAGTGCTTGTCGAAACGCGTACCCACGCCCTGGATCAGCAAGCGCATCGGCTTATTCGGGATCGCGGCAAAACCCTTGACCCGCAGGATGCCGTGCTGGACCACCAATTGGGTCAGGGCATCGAGCAACAGGCTTTCGTCGGCTTGTGGCAGTTCGATGGAAATCGAATCGAAGGCGTCGTGATCATGGTCGTCATGATCGTGATCGTCGCCATCGTGGTGATGGTCGTGGTGACTGTGACGGCTGTCGATGTGTTCTTCAGAGCCGGCACCCAAGCCGATCAACACGTCCAGCGGCAGGCGACCGCTGCTGGCTTCGATGATTTTCACCGCTGGCGGCAGCTCTTCAGCGACTTCCAGACGCACTTTGGCCAGATCCGCCGGGCTGATCAGGTCGGCCTTGTTGAGGATCACCAGGTCGGCGCTGGCCAGTTGGTCGGCGAACAGCTCGTGCAGCGGCGATTCGTGGTCCAGGTTCGGGTCAAGTTTGCGCTGGGCGTCGACCTGATCCGGGAACGCCGCGAAAGTACCAGCGGCCACGGCCGGGCTGTCGACCACGGTGATCACCGCATCGACCGTGCAGGCGCTGCGGATTTCCGGCCACTGGAAGGCTTGGACCAGCGGTTTTGGCAGGGCCAGGCCAGAGGTTTCGATGAGGATGTGATCCAGGTCAGCGCGACGGGCGACCAGCTCACGCATGACCGGGAAGAACTCTTCCTGAACGGTGCAGCACAGGCAGCCGTTGGCCAGCTCATAAACGCGGCCGTTAGCTTCTTCTTCCGTGCAACCGATGGAACATTGCTTGAGGATTTCGCCGTCGATGCCCAGCTCGCCGAATTCGTTGACGATCACCGCGATGCGCCGGCCCTGGGCGTTATCGAGCATGTGTCGCAGCAAGGTAGTTTTGCCCGAACCGAGGAAGCCGGTAACGATGGTGACGGGAAGTTTGGCCAGTGTTTTCATCGGATGCCCTTTGGCAAGGTGGCGGGCATACGGGACGACAACCGGCAACGCGCACGCGCATGCCTGAAGAGTTCGCCACCGGATCACCCCGCCCGGTTGAAAGTGAGAATCTGTGTCGAGGCAGGTCTCCTGGCTGACGGCGTACCGGTCTTTCGACTGGCGATTTCTGCACCTTCCCGCACCTCTTGATAGAGCGTGCAGTGGCATGGCAGAAACAGAACCGTTCACAGTTGCGGGGGCAGCCGCGGCATTGACCGCGTTCCCTTCTTAGCTTCGGCGCACGCGCCAAAGAACCTCGAAAGCGCAAGGCTACGCATCGCATCGGGGCGGGTCAATGTTCACCTGAGTTCTGTGGCGGCTGTGATGACGCCATCGCGAGCAAGCTCGCTCCCACATTGGAATGCGGTCAACTGTGGGAGCGAGCTTGCTCGCGATAGAGGCGCCCCGATCTCGAGTTGAGAACGCCTGCCAATTGACGCCCCGCCCTCGCCCATGCTCTCCTACACGCCTTGTTACGGGTGCCCTTCACAGGGTGAAACGGGAAACCGGTGAATCATGTGCTTTACTCAAAAGCCATGTCAGTCCGGTGCTGCCCCCGCAACGGTAAGCGAGCGAAGGATCAGATCCACTGTGTCAGCACGACATGGGAAGGCGATTCTTGCAGGTTCGGCGAATGCCAGCCCCTCGTGAGCCCGGAGACCGGCCCGCAACACATCAATAACAAACCCGCGGTGGGCGGGCGCTGTTTTAGCCTCTGCGTGCCGGCTCGCGGGGTTTTCATGCGCTCGATTCACCCACTGACTGACCAGAGGGAAGCGCCATGTCGATCATCAGCAGCACTCGCCATACCACCGCCAGCACCACGTCCACCCTGAGCCAACGCCTTGTTGCCGCTATCGGCGCATCGATTCTGGGCGCTTGCCTTGTGTATTTCGCCGGTTTCTCGCACATCGACGCGGTGCACAACGCCGCCCACGATACCCGTCACAGCTCCGCCTTCCCGTGCCATTGAGACCTGCTGACATGATCAAGCGTATTGCGCAAACCGCAGGTTTCACTGGCTTGCTGGCCGCCCTGCTGCTGACCTTGCTGCAAAGCTTCTGGGTCGCACCACTGATTCTTCAGGCGGAAACCTACGAAAAAGCTCCAGCGGCTGAAGTCCATGAACATGCCGAAGGCGCAATGGCAGGCCACACCCATGATGCAGAAGCTTGGGAGCCGGAAGACGGCTGGCAGCGCGTGCTGTCGACTACCGGCGGTAATCTGGTGGTCGCCGTCGGCTTTGCGCTGATGCTCGCCGGTCTCTACACCTTGCGCGCACCGACCCGCACCTCTCAGGGCCTGCTCTGGGGGTTGGCCGGTTATGCAACCTTCGTCCTGGCACCGACCCTGGGCTTGCCGCCTGAGTTGCCGGGCACTGCCGCCGCAGACCTGGCACAACGGCAGATCTGGTGGATCAGCACCGCAGCGTCCACCGCCGTCGGTATTGCCCTGATCGTGTTCTCCCGGCACTGGCTGCTGAAGGTGCTCGGCGTCGCCATTCTGGCCGTGCCGCATATCATCGGCGCGCCACAGCCTGAAGTGCATTCGATGCTGGCCCCGGAGGCCCTGGAAGCGCAATTCAAGATCGCTTCGCAGCTGACCAACGTCGCGTTCTGGCTGGCCCTGGGCCTGATCAGTGCCTGGTTGTTCCGCCGCAAAAGCGAAGGTCAATACCACGCATGACCAGCACCAGCGCAGCACCAACCCTGGTGGTCGGCCTGGGCTGCCAGCGCGGCTGCCCGGCCAGCACGCTGCGCGCGTTGCTCGACCAGGCGTTACAGGCTCATCACATCGAATTGCAGGCGATCAAGGCTCTGGCCAGTATCGACCTGAAGCGTGATGAGCCCGGCCTGAACGAGTTGGCCAAGCAACTGGCGCTGCCGTTGATGTATTTCAGCAGTGAGCAACTGGCCGGCTATCAACCGCAACTCAGCCACCTCTCGCAAATCGCTTTCGAGCGCACCGGCTGCTACGGCGTCGCCGAAAGCGCTGCACTGGCCCTCGCCGAACAACTGGCCCAGGCGCCGGCAAAATTGCTGATCCCGCGACAAAAATATGCCCAGGCGACGTTTGCATTGGCCGGCGCTGCGTAAAATCCTCGATAATCCCCGCCTTCGATCATGAGCAATCTTCATCTGAAGTCTTGCTTTGACAATTTTTCACAGGAGCCGGCCATGACCGTCTACTTCATTGGCGCAGGTCCCGGCGACCCGGAACTGATTACCGTCAAGGGCCAACGGCTGATTCGCAGTTGCCCGCTGATCATTTACGCCGGCTCGCTGGTGCCTGAAGCCGTACTCGAAGGCCATCAGGCGGAACAGGTGGTCAACAGCGCCGAATTGCATCTGGAACAGATCATCGAACTGATCAAAGTCGCCCACGACAAAGGCCAGGATGTAGCGCGGGTGCATTCCGGCGATCCGAGCCTGTATGGAGCGATCGGCGAGCAGATTCGTTACCTGCGAGAGCTGAACATCCCGTTCGAAATCATCCCCGGCGTCACCGCTACGGCTGCCTGCGCAGCGCTGTTGGGCGCCGAGCTGACGCTGCCGGACATCTCGCAAAGCGTCATCCTGACCCGTTACGCCGACAAAACCGCGATGCCGCCAGGCGAAGAATTCAGCAGCCTGGCGCAGCATGGCGCGACCATGGCGATTCACCTGGGGGTCAATCACCTGGAGAAAATCGTCGCTGAACTGTTGCCACATTACGGCGCGGACTGTCCGATTGCGGTGGTTCATCGGGCCAGTTGGCCGGATCAGGATTGGGTGACAGGGACGCTGACGGACATCGCCGACAAAGTTCAGGCCAAGGGATTTCGGCGTACGGCGCTGATTCTCGTCGGTCGGGTATTGGGCAGTGACCAATTCAGCGAATCGTCGCTGTATCGCGCCGGGCATGCTCACCTGTATCGCCCGTAGATCAAAAAATCGCAGCCTGCGGCAGCTCCTTGTATCTCGACTATCGCTCCGTCAGGAGCGATAGTTCTCGACTGATCATCGAGGGAGGGACCTGGAAGCCGCG